>JAACCT010000077.1 GCA_009937255.1 Dehalococcoidales bacterium | reverse complement strand
TTTGTAATAAGATATTATAAATTTATATTTATCAGTTTTGGAGAATTATGAAAATAACAAATGTAAAAGTTGAATTGTTTGATTGGACAACAGAAGCATGGAAAACAAATAGTTGGACACAATTTGGGAATACTGTTCAATTAGGTGTAGTAACAATAGAAACAGATGAGGGAATTAGTGGAAATTCTTTTTTAGGTTCTTCAAGAGTAGGAGCTGAGCACCATGCTCCAGGATTAATTGAATTCATAAAGCCTATAATAATGGGGAGAAATCCTCAAGATATAGGTGCCATTTGGAAAGATTTATGGAAAATGAATCGATCGGTATCAACATATGTAATAGGTGCAATTGATATTTGCTTATGGGATATTAATGGAAAGATTGCAAACCAGCCCATACACAGATTATTAGGCACTACAAAAGAAACTGTTCCTATATATTCAAGTACTGCTTATCACGAAACTAAAGAAGAATATGCTGAGGAAGCTTTAAAATTCAAGGATATGGGATGGGAAGCACATAAAATTCATCCTCATGGTAATCCTAAATACGATATAGAAATTTGTAAGGCCGTTAGAGATGTTGTCGGTGACGATATGAAATTAATGCTTGATTCTATGTGGTCTTATCAATATGAAGATGCCATGAGAGTTGGAAGAGCTATTGAAGATCTAAATTTTTATTGGTATGAAGATCCATTAGTTGAAGAAGATATATATGGTTATAAAAAACTTCATCAAAAATTAGATATCCCTATAATGTCAACGGAATATGCTCCTGGAAGATTTTATGGAATGGCAGAGTGGATTACTGAATATGCAACAGATTTTCTTAGAGGTGATGTAGCTGTAACAGGAGGAATAACTCCAATGATAAAATTAGCTAATTTAGCAGAAGCATTTAACATGAAATGTGAAATTCATCATGGTGGGAACTCTCTAAATAATGTCGCTAATTTACATTTAACTATGGCTATTCCAAACTGTGAGTTTTTTGAATTCTTCCCTTGTACGGGGGCTAATATGTTTGGTCTAGTTGAAGATATAAAATTTGATAATGGAAAAGTTCACGCACCTACAAAACCTGGGCTAGGGTATGATATTGATTGGGACTTATTAAGAAAAGGACATACAGGTACTATTGAGTAAATATTCCTAATAATAATATAATAAAGTAATAGATTTTAATTTAGGAGCTAATTTTGGTAAATCGTGGTTTTTTTGGTAATATTTCAAACACAATTGATTTGATGAAATCATGCGTAAACGTACTTAAAAAAGACAAGGAATTAATATTTTTCCCTATTATGGCTGCTATCTTTATAATTATTCTTTGAGCTATAACCTCTTCTATGGGATTACTTGAATTGGTTAATCAAGAAAACGCTACAGAAGAAAATCCACCGATATTTTTATTAGCAATTTTGATTTTTGGGGCAAATTTTATAATTGTTTTCTTTAATTCTGCTTTAATTTCAGCCGCATTAGAAAGATTAAGAGGTGGTGACCCAAATATTAGTTCTGGTTTATCACACGCATTTAAGCATATTCATCATATTTTCTTATGGTCAATAATTGTAACTATTATGGCATTAATATTTGCAGCAATAAGGGCTAGTGGAAGAAATAGAGGAATGATGGGTCAAATTATCACAGAAATTTTTGCAAGTTTATTACAAGCAGGTTGGGCAATGATGACTTTTTTTGTAGTCCCTATAATTGTCTCAGAAAATATCAGCCCCTTAACTGCAATCAAAAGATCTTCAGGGTTATTCAAACAAACTTGGGGTAATCAAGTAGCAGCTAATTTTGGATTTGGTATTTTTCAAATTTTAGCTTTATTAATTAGTGGAGCTATTGGGTGGTTTTTTGGAATAATTAATCCAACCTTCGGGTTAATTATTGGGATCCTTTTTGCTACCATATCAGTCTCTATAATTTATACACTAGAAGGAATATACAAAGCTGCATTATATGAATTTGCTTTGGGAGAAAAACCTTTAGAATTTGAATCACAAGATTTACGATCTGCTTATAGAGCTAAAACAGCAATGGCTTAGACCTTAGTAAATCTTTTATGGCTAAAATCAGATATATCTATTTCAGTTTGTTCTTCTAGCATATGGTCAACTATCAATTTACCCATTGCAGGAGCTAACAAAATTCCTTGCCTTCCGGTTCCTGAGGCTAAATATAAATTTTTATATTTTTCGGAGGCCGAAATAATAGGTATTTTGTCTAAAGAAAGTGGCCTTAAACATGCCGTTTGAAGAACTAATTGTGCTTCCTCTAAAAAAGGAAATATTTCAAGCACAGATTCCAGTATATTATTTAATCCATTGTTTGATGGGTTTTCATCAAAACCAACATCCTCTTCAGTTGTTCCAGCCCAAATCAATCCATCTTGTTTAGTTGTCACATAATTTGGACCCCAGTGAAATCCTTTATCTAAAATTTCATTACTTTTTAATCTCAAAATTTGCCCTTTGAGAGGCTTAACTGGTATTTCAATACCAAACCATTGAGAAAAATTTTTACTCCAGGGGCCAGCTGCTATAAGAATTTTTCTTGATAATAATTCATTACCATTTGATAAATTAATTCTTTTTATTTCAGATCCTTCTGAAGAAAAATCTATAACTTCAGAATTTATAATTTCAGTATTTTGTTTTTCTGATGCCATAGCTAAAGCTAGAGTTAATTTATATGGTTCAACTCCACTAGAAAAATTTGAAATTAGTCCTGACAAAACTTTTTCACTTAATCTAGGTTCTAACTTTTTTAAATCCTCTTTATCATACCATTTATAAATTGTTTTATTCTTTTCATAAATTTCTTTTAATTTATTTTCTTCTTTTTTATTTAAAGAAAGTTCTATGTTTGGATAAACTTTATATCCATAGTCAATTCCTGAATCTTTTGGTAAATTATTAGAAAGATTTTTATGCAACTCATAAGAATATTTACTAATTTTATCGTAGGGAGATTCAGGGTCTAATCCTATATGAGGAGTAATTCCACCGTATGCAAATCCAGAAGCATGACTTGCAACAGAATCTTTTTCAACTATAGCAATTTTTAATTTTTTTTTGGAAGCATAATAAGCTGAAGAAGCTCCGACGATTCCTCCTCCAATTATTGCTATATCGTATATTATTTTTTTCATATATTTAAAAATTTATACTTTAAATATTAATTTTTCTACATTTAATAAATTCAATTTAAAATATTTTTTTTATATAGATCTGTTTGATTACTTAAGTATTCTTGATGAATTTTATGTTTTTTTTCATCTGTAAAAATTGTTATACATTTATTTGATTCCAAGCTGCCAATTTCTTTTAATATGCCTAAAGAATTTAAACATAAAATTGCCGTTCCTCTAGAAGTATCTTCAGATTGTTGCAAGGTTCTTAAAGGAATATTTAAGACATCAGAAATAGTTTGAATCCACCATGAAGAATTTTTAAGAGCTTCTCCACTAATAAACAATTCAGCATTATTAGTATGTTTTTTTAGTAATTGATAAACAAAATAGAATCTATAAGCTACAGATTCTAAAAGAGCTTGTAAAATATCAATTGCAGAATTGGATAATTTAATTCCACTTATTACACCTAAAGAGTTATTAGACCATCCTATAGATCTTTCACCAGAAAAAAAAGGTAGGATAGATAATCCATGTTGACCTGGAGTAAGTTTAGATAAGTAAGAATCAAATTGATTATTTTTTGGCAATTTCAAATTATCATTTGCCCAATGTATTAAATTTCCTCCCTCAGAAAAAGAACCTCCTAATAAAGATCTATCTTTACCTAATTTATAAGACCATAATCCTTTTGATATTTTTTTTGTATTATTTTTTAAAATTACTCTCATAGCTCCTGTTGAACCAATAGTAAGAGCAATTTTATTTTCATCTATACAACCACTTCCTATATTTGCTGATACGCCATCACCTACAGAAAGAAAAAATTTAGATTCAAATAGATTAGGCCACCTTTTAGAATATATTTTATTCAATCCTATTTGATAATTTTTATAGGATTTTAATTGAGGAAGATTCTTTGATTTAATACTTAAATATTCTAATAATTTAGAATCCCAATCTAACTCATATCTATTAAGTAATCCGCTCCAAGAAGAAATTGAATAACTAGCAAAATAATCTTTTGATTTAAACCAATTAGAAAATAAATAAGTAGAGAAATCTAAATATTTATATATTCTTTTTGCTAAATATGGATTTGTTTTTTTTAACCACATTATTCTCGCAGGAACATATGAAGTATGTTGCATCACACCTGTACGATCATGAAGATTAGATTCATCAAGATCTAATCTTATTTTATCTACTTGCTCATAGGTTCTTGTATCAGCATAAGTATACATAGGAGTGATAGCTTTTCCATCATCATCTACACCTAAAATAGTACTAGCCATAGAATCAAAACTTACAGCTATAATTTCATCAACAACTACTCTAGATTTTTCTAATATTAGATCTATAGATTTTTCTACAAGTCGCCTAAGATCTTGAGGGTTTGCTTCTGAAGTACCATCAGTATTAGTTTTTATTTTATGATGAACTTTTACTGACATTTTAGGAATATTTCTTGCATTAGTATCAAATAAAGATGTTTTTATACTAGATGACCCAATATCCACAACCATAATAGATTCTTTTATTTTATTTTTATTATCCATATTTAATATATTTTTGAAAAAATTATAAACATTTATATACTTAAATTACCATATTGTACTTGTCATATTATTATAAGGTTTTAATTATGCTTATGAGTAAATCTAATTCTAAAATTTCTAACAATATTTTTTTTAAAAATATTAAGTTCAGAAGTTTATTATTAGGACTATTTTTATTTAATTGTTCTGATTGGATTGAAAGATTATGTATTAGTTGGATAATACTTAATACTACTGAATCTATACTAGCTACTACTTCAGCATTCGCAGTTACACAGGTTGTGCAAATGATTTCTTCTCCATTTACAGGAGGTGCTGCAGATAAATTTGGAAGAAATAAAATTACAATTTTAAATGGTTTTGGAAGATTTATTATCTTAACAGCCTTAGCGTATTTAATTTATGAAGAAAAAAATTTTTTAACCTTAGCTTATATTGCAGCTGCTATTAATGGTTTAAATCGATCTTTTATAGTTCCCTCAATACAAGGAAATATTTTAAATTCAGTAAAAAATAATGAAAAAATCAAAGCGATGCTATTTTATTCTTTGACAATGAGATCTACCGCAATAATAGGAACATTGATAGGAGGTGCATTGTCTATTTTTCTTGGTATTGAAGAAGCTTTATTGCTTGCAGGAGGGATTGGTATTATTGGAGCGATATATATGTTATTCATTTCAAAAAACTCTATAGAAATCAAAAATGATGAAAAATATTTCCAAGGTATTTATTCAGGCTTAAAATTAGTTTTTGGAAATTTTTATACAAGAAATTTACTTATTTTTGCAGGAATAGTTGAAATATTTGGCTTTTCATTTTTTAGCCTATTATCTTCAATAAGTAAATTTATATTAAATTCAGAAATAGGAACGTTAAGTATCTTACAATCTGCTATTGGTTTGGGTTCAGTTATAGGAATAATACTTTTATTCAAATGGAAAGATATTAATAAGGCACATGTATTAACTTCTTATATTACGATTATATTCGGTATTTCCATTTTTTTTGTAACAATTTTTCCTAATTTCTTTGTTGTAGTGTTTTTTTTGTTAATAATTGGAGGTTGTTCAGCATGTTTTGATGCTATTCAATGGATATTCTTACAAAAAAATATTCCTGATCATTTAAGAAGCACAGCCGTTTCTGCTTGGTTTATAACTATAGGATTTGGATGGACAGGTCATATAATCTTGGGGTTTTTATCAGATAACTATGGCCTAAAAAATACAACTATTTTTACAGGAATAATTTTAATGATTTCAGGGATAATATATCTTATAAATTCCAAAAAATATTAATCAGTTATTACATTATTTTTTTTAGCTAAAAATTCAATCATATTTAAAACATCTTCTTGTATGTCTTCTAAATTTTTTATTCTTAACTCTAATTCTTTTATTTTATTTTCATTCATATAAGTTTATTTTTTCTACTTCAATCAGTAATTATATTAACTTTTAAGAAATATTTTATTCATATGATTATGAAAAACTGTTTCTTGTTTTATTAATAAAGTAAACTAAAGATAA
>JAACCT010000076.1 GCA_009937255.1 Dehalococcoidales bacterium | reverse complement strand
TTCTTCTGCTTTAGGTTCTTCTACCTCAGGAATATTAGCTTGTATTTCCTGTTTATTTTCTTCAATATTAGGTACAATTTCTTCAGAATTTCCACAAGAAATAGCAAAAACTAAAGCAAATAACAGTAATAAAATCATTATCTTACTATGGAAATTTTTTATCATTTATTACCTCTATTATTTTGAATAATTATGTTCATGAAATTAAATTATATATGTTTATTATGAAGATTTTATGAACAATTATTAATATTTTTTTTCAAAAAAAAAATGTATTATATTTCAGACCATTAATATGTTGATTTTTTTATTAATACTAGTAACTCAAGGCTGTTGTAAAATAAATGAAGATATGAAAAAAAATAAAATTAAAAACATAAACTTTATATCGGATCAAAATTTATGGAGTTTTTCAGAATGGGAACTTTTAGAAGAAAAAGTTCGAAATAAAATAATAACTACTAATCATGAAACTAAAGCGTTTTATATTGGTAAAAAAATGGGTAAGAAAATCCTCAAAAATTATAGTAATAGTTTTTTTACAGTAACAAGATTTTTACCTAAAGAGAAAAGAGACTTAGTTGAAATAATTTATGCATCAGTTAGATATCCTGATGAAATTGTTGATACATTTGATTTAAATTCTAAAGATAAAAATATTCTATTAGATAATTGGAAAGAAAAATTTATAGAATCCAAAAAATATTCTTCAATAATAGAATCTGTTAAAGCTGGCATACCCTCAATAATTTCTTGCTATAGAAAAGCTGCATCAAATACAAATATACCTGATGAATATTATCTTTCTTTCATTGAGGCAATGAGAAAAGATATTGAAATTTCTGAGTATGAAAATATTGATGAATTAATTAAAGATTATGTATATGGATCTGCAATTGTAGTAGGTTACTTTTTAGCATACATATATGGACCAAATAAAAATTATACTGTTAATGATTTATTATCCCCATCTAAAGATTTAGGAATTGCACTTCAACTTACCAACTTTGCTAGAGATGTTTATGAAGATTATTATAGAGGAAGATTTTATTCTCCAAATAATTTATTAGAAAAACCAAAGAATAAAACAGAATTAGAAAATTATGTTTTCAAATCTAGAAAAATTTTAGCCTCTGAAGCTGAAATTTGGTATGCTAAAGCTGAAAAAGGAATGGATTATTTTGCATCAGATAGTCAAATAGCAATTAAAACTTGTTTAGAACTCTTTAGAAAACTTAACACAAAAATACTTTCACAAGAAATGCCATTAGATTATAGATATAGTTTATCTTTGAAAGAAAAATTATCCTTTTTGCCTATAAAAAAATTCTGGAAACTTTCACTTTTATACTTTTAATGCGAATGAAAAAAAAATCTAAAGTAATAATTATTGGTGGAGGTATAGGTGGATTATCCATAGCTCCTCTATTGTCTCAAAAAGACTATGATGTAGAAATATTTGAGAGTGAAAATACCCTTGGAGGGAGAGCAAATATTATAAAACAAGATGGGTTTACTTTTGATACTGGACCCTCATTATTAAATTATCCATGGGTATATGAAGATTATTTTTCTAAACTTGGCAAAAATTTTTATGATTATGTTCAGCTAGTAAAAGTAGATCCTGCTGTGAATTTTTTATGGAAAGATAAAACTAATTTGCAGTTGAGTACAGACCTAAATACTTTATCTAATGAAGTGTCAAAGTTTTCAGAAAATGATAGATATGGAATAATAGAGTTTTTTAAAAATAGTCAAAAAAAATATGATCTTGCTTTTAAACATTTAGTTACAAAAAATTCAAGTAATATATTTTCGTGGTTAAAAAATACTGGTTTGAAAAATTTATTTAAATTAGGACTATTAAATAATATGTACTCTGAAATTGGAAAATATTTTGAAGAAGAAAAAGTGATTGAAGCATTCAGCTCATACAGTATGTATCTAGGAGATTCACCATATAAATTGCCAGGATTTTTTAGTATTTTACCTTTTGGAGAACTTCAATATGGCTTATGGATGCCAAAAGGAGGAATGTACGGATTAGTAGAAGGATTAATAAAATTAAATAAAGAAAGTAATGTAAAAATTAATACTGATACAAAAATAAAAAAAATCATAACTGAAAAAAATAGAGCAGTTGGAGTTTTACTAGAGAACAATAAAGAGATTTTTTCTGACTTAGTAGTCTCAAATGTAGATTCTCGTTCAACTTATAAATACTTACTAGGAGATAAAGTTAAAACTAAAAAGTATAAAATGACTCCTGCTGTATATACTTTTTATTGGGCTATAAATAAAGAAATAGATTCAATGACTCACCATACAATTTTTTTACCAGAAAATTTTAAGAAAACATTTAATGAGCTTTTTAAGGAAAATAAAATACCAGAAGATCTCCCTTTTTATATTTCTGTTCCTTCTCAAACTGATAAAAGTTTAGCTCCAAAAGGTAAATCTAGCGTATTTGTACTAGTTCCATGTCCTGTAATATCTAAATCAACAAACAAATATGATGAAAAAACTTTAGATAAAATTAAAGATAAAATTTTCGAAAGAATACAAATTCAAAATATTAATC
The DNA here is from genome assembly GCA_009937255.1 of Dehalococcoidales bacterium. Lineage (GTDB taxonomy): Bacteria > Chloroflexota > Dehalococcoidia > Lucifugimonadales > Lucifugimonadaceae > TMED-70. The sequence continues at coordinate 7,056 of JAACCT010000076.1, read as the reverse complement.
TTACTAAAAGTGATATTATTTTTGAAAAAATCTGGAGTCCGGATGATTGGGGTAGGAAATTTAATCTATATGATGGTTCGGCATTTGGTCCCTCTCATAATTTTTTTCAAATTGGTCCGTTTAGAGAATCGAATAAATCACAAAAAATTGAGAACCTGTTTTTTGTAGGAGCTTCTACTACTCCAGGCACAGGAGTTCCAATGTGTGTATTGAGTTCTCAAATGACTTTAGAAAAAATCCTATCAGGTAAAACACATGTTTAATATTTTTATAATAATTATTAATTTTTTTATCTTTTATTCTATTTTTATCTGTTTGGTAAATTTATTTTGGAAAAAAAAATATAAATATATAAAAAATAATGAATCTTTATCAATTCTCATACCAGCCCGAAATGAAGAAAAAAATATTTCAAAATGTCTAAGTTCAATTATTAAAAGTGGAACAAGTTTTAATGAAATATTAATATACAATGATCATTCTACAGATAAAACTGAAGAAGAAATATTGAAATTTATAAAAATTGACAAAAGAATAAAAATAGCCCAAACAAAAAAGTTAGAAAAAGGATGGATTGGTAAATCTTTTGCCTGTTATCAATTAGGTATTCAATCAAATTATAATTGGATTGTATTTTTAGACGCAGATACTGAAGTAACTGGAAAGTTAGAAAATTTAATTTCTTTAGCAAAAAAAATAAACTAAGTATGCTCTCAGCTTGGCCAAAAATAAAAATGGATTCTTTTTCAGAATTTTTTTTTATGCCTCTTTTAAATTTTGTAGTTTTTACACTCTGTCCTGTGGTATTCGCAAAAGATTTAAAATCTGAAAATTTAGGAATTGCTCATGGAGCATGTATTTTATTTAATAAAAAAACATATATTCAAAAAGGAGGGCATCAATTAGTAAAAAATGATTTATTTGAAGATACAAGATTAGCTAGAATTTGGAGAAATCGAAAAGAAAAAACATATTGTATTGATGGATCTAATATAATTTCAGTCAAAATGTATAGCTCTTTTTTTTCTATATGGAATGGATTTAAGAAAAATTACTATCCAAGCTTTAGCAATGATTATTCATTTATGACTTTTCAATTAGTTTTTTTTGTAAGCTATGTGTTTTTGCCATTTTTTTTAACTTTTCTTCTTATTTTTGATTCAATAGATCCTCTAAAATTTTTTTTATTAGTAATGACTTTTTTACCAAGATTGATAATTAATATTAAGTTTCAATATAGCTTTATCCTTATTATTTTTCATCCATTTATAGTTTTAGTAATGTTATTTTTAGGATTTAATTCTTGGTGGAATTTTAAGTTTGGTAAAGGATTAATATGGAAAGATAGAATTTATGAAAAATAAGAAAAGAGTTCTCATAATAGGAGGAGGATTAGGAGGTATAGCTACAGCAATTGGATTAGTTAAAAGTAATTTTGAAATAATTATTGTTGAAAAAAATTCTAACTTAGGTGGGAAAATGAATGTATTAGAAAAAGAAGGATTTAAATTTGATACAGGACCTTCTTTAATTACTTTGCCAAGTGTTTTTGAAGAACTATATAAATGCCTAGGAGAAGATCTAAATAATCATATTGAATTAATAAAAGTAAACCCTTTATTTAAATATATGTTTGAATCGGGAGAAGAACTATCATACTCTTCTGATCTTAGTGAGTTAGAAAAATTATTTAATGATAATGAAAAAACAGGAAATAAGAAGTTTTATAATTTTATTTATCAATCATCTAAGCTTTTCCGCCTTTCAGAAAAAACCTTTTTTAAAAAAGAACTATTTAGTACTCCAAAATTTACAGATTTAATGTTTTTTTTCAAATCTCCATTCAAGTTATTTTTTCAAAACTATGGAAAATTAATTGATGACACTTTTAAAAATAAAAATTTAAGAAAAATATTTAATCGCTATCCTACATATGTTGGATCCTCCCCTTATAAATCTAGTTCTATTCTTTCAATAATACCTTTTATGGAATTATCATTTGGCGCTTGGTATATAAAAGGTGGATTATATAAACTTATTGAGTCTTTAGAGAATCTTATGATATCCAATAATATAGAAATAAAAAAAAATAAGAAAGTTACATCTATAAATCATGAAGATGGGAAAATTAAATCAGTTACTTTAAATGATGGTGAAAAAATTCAAACGGAAATTATAGTCAGTAATGTAGACCCACTAATTACTAAAAGTATGCTAGATGAAAAATATGAAATATTAAATAAAAATCTATCTATGTCGGGGTTAGTTTTTCTAGTAGGAATTAATAAAAAAATTCCTGAGCTTTTACATCATAATGTTATCTTTTCAGATGATTATAAAAAAGAATTTGAAGAAATATTTGATTATAATAAATTCCCATCTGATCCTACTGTGTATATAAATTGTCCTACTAAAACTGACCCTTCTTTAGCCCCTAATAACTCTGAAAGCATTTTCTTAATGTGTAATAGCCCATCTACAAAAGAGAATTGGAATGAAGATTTGATAAGAAAATCATTAATAAAAGTAAGAAATAGTTTAGCTAAACATAATTTAGAAAAAATTATTGATGATGCAAAATTTATTGAATCAATTACTCCTAATGATATAGAAAAAAATTTTGCTGCTCCTTTTGGATCAATTTATGGAAAAGTTTCTCATGGAATAAAAGGGACTGTTTTTAGGCATCCTAATAAGGATAGAAGTATCAAAGGTCTATATTATGTTGGAGGAGGAGTGCATCCTGGTGGAGGAACCCCCACAGTTATAATGTCAGGGAATATAGTTAGTAAAAAAATATTAAATGATTATGAAAATAAATTATAAATTATTACCCAGGCTTTCAATTATATTATTTTTTATAATTTTATTTTTTGGAGGAATATTTTCTGAATTAGGTTTAGTGTCTAATCCTCCAAATTGGGCCCCAAACTTATTTATGCTATTCGGTAGTTTGATAATTCTTATGTATTCAAAAAAGAAATTGATATATACACTTTTATTTATTGGTATATTAGGCTTCATTTATGAAGTAGTTGGAGCAAAATATGGGTTTCTATTTGGTGGTTATGAGTATTCAAATGTTTTTAACATACAACTTTTTTCAGTACCTTTAGTTATGATTTCAGCTTGGATAATTGTGGTTACTTTTACTCTAAGTATCATACAAGATTTTGACAAGAAGTATGCACCTATTTTAGGGGCTATAATTATGGTAATACTAGATTTAGTCATAGACCCAATCGCTGTACACGTTCTTAAAATTTGGGTATGGGAAGATTCTGGTTTTTATTATAATATACCTTTACATAATTTTTTAGGATGGTTTTTTTTATCAATCCCAATAATTTATATAATGAATTTTATTGATTATAGAATTGATAATATAAGTCGTATAATTTCAGTATCAATTATAGGTTTTTTTTCAATAATTGGTCTAATGAATAATATTTACTTAGCTAGTGGTATAGGTTTGATAATAATTTTGATAAATATATTTTTTTATCAAAAACAAAAAAAAGTTGGTGACGTATGAAAAAAAATAGAATTAAAGTACTTATTTTTGATGTATTTGGTACAGTAGTGGACTGGAGATCAAGTATTGTTAATGGTCTAAAAGAATTATTACCGGTTGATATGAAAGATGATGAACTTGAATCTTTTGCTGTTGAATGGCGAAAAGGATACACTGAGTTTATTTCAAATTTTAATAAAGGGCTAAATGATTGGATGAATGTGGATGATATACATCTGAAAAAACTTACTGAAATCTTAGAATCTAAAAATATTCTAAATTTATTAGATAAAAATCAAATATCTGAAATTAATTTACTGTGGCATAAGTTAAATCCTTGGAAAGATACTGTTGAAGGTTTAAAACTGCTAAAAACAAATTATTCTATAGGTACATTGTCAAATGGTAATTTTTCATTACTTCTAAATATGAGTAAACACTCAAATCTAATGTGGGATTTTATTTTTTCAGGAGATATTTTTATGGCTTATAAACCTAATAAATTTGTTTATAAGCATGCCTGTAAACTTTTAGATCTTAATCCTAATGAAGTAGCTTTAGTTGCAGCTCATGAAAATGATTTAATAGCGGCAAGAAAAGTTGGTCTTAAAACGGCTTATGTAGATAGGCCCTTAGAATATTCAAATAATATTACTAATAAAAATATTGAAAAATTTGATATAAATGCAAAAAATTTCATAGATTTATATGGAAAATTACAATTGTCCACTAATTAAGTTTACAACTGTAAAACTATTTGATAATTTAGTTCTTGGTAGTTTGTGAAGTTAGATTAATAAGACATTAAATAAATGGCTTAAATTAATATTTTCACTGGCGATAAAATTAAATAAATTCATAAATTTTATGTCAATTATAGAAAGTGAAGGCAAAAAAAATTGAGAAAAATTATTTTATTAATTTCATCTGTACTGATAATTAGTATTATGGCATGTTCAAGTACTACAGAAGATGAAACAGTAGTTCAAGATAATGGTGTAGAAATTACAAAAAGTAATGTAAGTGTTTCAATGAAAGAATGGGATGTAAATGTTGACCCAAATTATAAAATGGGAAAACATATTAAACCAGGACAATTAACACTAACTCTTGTAAATGAAGGAATGCTAGAGCATAACTTAGTACTCTTAAATAATGCTGTTCATGAGGATTTAGCATTAACTTCTGAAGGTACTATGGCTGATGAAAGTAAATTAGATATCTTAGGCAAAATTGAAGGATTGCAACCTGGAGAAACAGGAGAGCTAGTAATCGAAGATTTGCCTGCAGGAACTTACGCTTGTATTTGTAATACAGCTGGTCACTATTCAGAAGGAATGGTTTATAAAATTATTTCTAGATAATTAGTGAGAAATAATTAAAAAGAACAATAGTAATTATTGTTCTTTTTAATTTAAATGTTTAGGTATAGATTGAATTTATATCGAAAGGATACATATTTTTTCTAATATTTTTATACTCAAAAAAATTCAAATCAGAAGTTGTCACACCTGGTGAATTTACTAATAATATTTCAGAAGCAATAGGTTGATATGCTGGTCTTGGTGATACTACACCTTTAGCTATGATGATTTTAAAAGACTCAGGCTTTATTTTGTTATAGTACATTTGATTGATAGAAGTATTACCTCCTCGATTAGATGTAAGTAAAATTGTATTTCCATCATTTGTTTTTAGCACCACAGATGTTCCATCATTAAAAAACTTAAATCCAGCATGAGTTGCACCGTCATCGCTATATTTGCCATCTGTAATATTACAAATTTCTGCAGTTACTTCGATTGGATTACCATGTAAATAATCGCTTTTACCCCCCACTTTTAAATTTATTGAATCACCTATATTTTGGGTAAGACATTTATTAACTGATTCAGGATCATATAAAGTTTGTAAAATATTATTTATTTTTAATTTCATCGCTTGATCTAATATATGAGTAGAGTCAGCTGAGCTACCTCCTCCAATATTATCTCCGACATCCATTAATACTATTGGCCCAAATTTAGAATGATTACTTTTTTCTATATCATCTAAAGCTGTTCCATTTTTTGCAATGGTATTTTTATCATCGTTTAATTTGGGCCCTTTATAATTTTTTAAAGCATGATTTAAAGCATCTTCTATAGGCCATACACTTTCATTTAAGTCTTTTCTTTTACTCCATCCAAAAAGACTCATTTTTTTTGATAATGTATCAGCTAACTTTTTATCGTTATCTGTAATTGTTATCCAACTCATACCCATTTTTTCTACATCAGAATAAGGATAACCTTCGGCTATTGAAGTATCAAGAACTTTATTTTCTTTAGCTATATTATTACTTTGATCAACCAATTCTTTCATTGGGCTTTGACCCGTAAATTGCTTTACTATATTAACTAAAAGAGGAGGGCAAGAAATTGATTGCTTTGGTGTAATTTCTCCTATAACAGTTTTATAAACTAACTCTGCACATTTATATCCACGAACTTTTGCATCAAGATGAGGATTTGTTTTCCAAACTACGCAAATATTTGTTTGATCAATTATTTCTTGTGAAACATTTGCGTGCATATCTAACGTTATGCCTATAGGAATATCTCCAACAATAGATCTAATAGATTTACAAAATTCTCCATCCATATCATTAAAACCTTCAGCTACAGCTGCACCATGATTAGAAATTAAAATTCCATCCCATGGACCTTCTTTGTCTACCATTGAAAAAATTTCATTACTTAGTTTTTTGTATGCGGTAGAAGTTATGGTTCCAATTGGTCCTGTTTGTGCAAACAATAAAGGTACAAGATCAAAATTTAAATCTTTTGATGCTTCAATATACCCAGCAATTGTATAGTTAGAATCTTCAAATTTTTCAAATATCCCATTTCTTCTTTCTATTCCATAATTTTCAAACTCTTCATATGTAGCAGGAATACTTGAAAATGTATTAGTTTCATGAGATATACCAAAAGTTGCGATTTTCATTTTCAATTTATTTTATTATTAGTTGAAATATAATATATCAAGAAAAGATTGTAACCACGATATTTTTATTTATTATTATAATAAATAGTTATGGAGTAAAAATGGCTGGAAAAAAAGAGAGTGTTTCGTTTGATATTCAAAAAGATATAATACTGATGCTAGAAAAAGCAACAGAAAAATATAATCTAACTAGCGTTGATAAAGCAATGAGGTGTATCTTAGATTACGTGGCTACTGATGGAGACTGGGATGATATTTTTAATACAAGAAGATGCATAAGGTGTGGAGGTAAAGCTGGATGGGAAGAGAATTGAAATTTGGTACCCCTGCCGAGATTCGAACTCGAGTCCCCGGTTTAGGAAACCGATGCTCTATCCTCTGAGCTACAGGGGCATAAACTCACATTACTTAATTTTACACAACAAAACCCTGACTTACCTAAGAAAAATGTGGGGATTAGTGTGGGGATTTTATAAATGATAATAGAATCAAGAATAATTGATGGAGTATTATTTGATAAAGAAAAGATATTACATATCTTTCTTGAAATAATC
>JAACCT010000075.1 GCA_009937255.1 Dehalococcoidales bacterium | reverse complement strand
TATTGTTTTTTCAATTTGGGAATAAGCAGTACTTTTTTACACAAACTATCTATTATAGAAAATTTTAATCAATTTATAATATTTATCAAGTCCGACTCTGTATACCCGCACCAAACATTGAGCAATAATTAGTATGACATTTTGTATGACATTTATATATCATTATCTATCATTATAAGTTCAAGAAAACTTAAGGTGTTCTATGTATAAATTGAGTATAATTGAAAGCTCTCTTCAGCCGCACCAAAACTATTAAATAATTTTCCAGTATAAATCAAACTGAAAATATTTTAAGTTTAATTTTCTTTTTTGTCCCTTTTGAAAAATATTCTAAAATATTCAAACTATAACTTTGATATTTCTTTTTTATAGATTTATACTTAGATTGTGTTTGATGGTTTACTTACTTCATCCGCACTAAAATTATTTTAAATATTTTTCTATTACAAAAATCGTAAAAAAATAGTAAAAATAATTAATAAATTTATATATTAGAAACTAATAAATCTATGTTTTTCAAAGTAAAAAAAATAAAAGATAGATGGTGGTTAATAATGCCATCTGGAGAAATTTTTTTTTCAATCGGTCTTAATCATTTCGACCCTTCAACAATGAGATATCAGGAAAATATTTCTATTTGGAAAAATAAATATAATTCTAATATTCATGAATGGTTGAAAAAATCAGTATCAAAAAATTTAAAAATTTGGGGATTTAATACTGTCGGTTGGGTTCAAGATCTAACTATTAGAACTTACCAACACTCAAGAAATTTTACAAGAGATGAATATAACTCTATCAATCTTCCCTATTGCCACATGCTACCTTTTATTGAATCACATCAGTGGGATAAACATTCTAATAACTACGATATACTGAGTCCAGAATGGGAAGAATGGTGTGATTATGTAGCCAGGACACATGTTACTGATCTTTCAAATGATTCAAACCTAATTGGTTATTTTTACTCAGATACTCCTACATGGGTCCATACACGTCCAATAAATGATTGGAGGGGCCCTATTTTTGATCCAGATATGATGAACTCAGATGCTGGAATAAAACAACTATCTAAACTGGCAAATCATTATTATAAAACTACTTATAATGCAATTAGACGCTATGATAAAAATCATTTGATTCTTGGAGATAGATATGAAGCAACAGAAAGAATACCTGATGAGGTTATAAATGCTGCTATCCCATATGTTGATATTTTATCTTTTCAAGATTTTAAGAATCCAATCAACAATATGAATTATTGGCATAGGAAAACAGCGAAACCAATACTATTGGCTGATTCTGCAAAAATGAAGTGGGATACTTTACCTGGAGAAATTTCAGAAAATGATGGAGATTGGTATGCAATGATTCTTTCAAATCTTCAGAATAATCCAGGTTGTGTTGGATTTCATCTTTGTGGTAGTTATCAAAGAAATAGATCAAGAAGATACGGTCTCTTAGATGAACAAGAGATACCAGATAAAAAAAATATATATAAAATTACTAACGCAAATTATGTTAATAAAATTTGGATAGATGAATATTCTTAATCCCTTAATAGATAATTTTCATAAAGTACTATAATTCCTGGTCTATTTTATAAAACCTTCCAATTACCTGGATTTAGCAGGTCTGGATCATTAGTTGATAATTCTTCTGGAATAGATGGAAGATTACCATCAACAGCATTAATAATATTTTGTAGCTGATCTTTGTTATCAACACCTACTAATACTCTAGATATCTCAGGTTTTGAGATCATATATCTAATGGACGCTTCTAGAGGTGATAATTTATTATCAGCAAGCCATTCATACCAAAATTTCCATAAGCTACTCCATCTTTCAAAATATTTTGGTCTTTTATCTAGATCCATTAATAATAGACCTTGTAAAAAAACTGAACGAGTGTGTATCTCTATACCCTTTGAATAGATTTTATTTAATAATCCGTTATCAATTAAACGCCTATCTAAAATATTCATTGGAAATTGAATGATATCAATATCAAATCTTTCAATAATCTTTATTAATTGATTATCAATATAAGCAGAAACACCAATTTTATTAACTAAACCCTGCTCCTTGAGAATTTGAAGTTGTTTGAAAATCATTTCGCCACCAGGCTTTAATAGATCTTCACCATGATGGACTAACAATCCATATAGAGATTTTTGTTTTAATAATTTTAGAGACTGATGTAAATCAAGGATTACGGAACTCGCTACTTTTTCAGTAATAGTTTCTTGGTCAAAACCTCTAGTTTTGGTTACAATATCAAAATCTTGAGTTTTTACATCTCCCAATACTTGTTCACTAGATCCATAAAGTTTGGCAGTATCTAATAATCTAATATTATTATTACGCGCACAATTTATAATTTTAATCACTTCATTTGACTCAACTTTGGCACCTGAATTGATACCATAATCAATACCAAATTGAACTGATCCTAGCCCTATTTTAGACATCTATATTAACCTTCCAGGTTTACAACAATTTCTTCATACACATGCCGAAGAAATTTTTTACAATTATTAATAATTTATTTAAATTATATATAGATTATATTAGACAAATTTTACTCACCTAATATTATTAATACCCTTATCAATATTGATAAAGTTTTAAAAATGCTTCTAGTTGATTGAAATCTAATTCATTAAATTCGTTGATAATATAAGTCTCATTTATATCAATATTCTCTAAAATATTACCCTTAAATTCATAGATTAGTCCTAGCATTAAAAACTTTTTTTCAAAAATGTCTGTGAACTTATAAATAATATCTTCTATCTGATTCTGATATAAATTAATTGGTACTCCATCAGCATCAAATACTAGTTTTCTTTCTATAGTTTCTTCTAAACTTTTTATTCTCTTCTCAATTTTTTCTCTGTCATATAAAGATTCACCTTTATATGTTTTTTCTAAAATTTTTTTACCTCTATCTATTTGAAGATGTGCATCTTTATCTTCAGAGAAAAAAGAATCAGAAGTAATACGATTTAAAATAACACCTAAAAAAAAGTTCATAGTACCTGCTAATTCTAAGATTTCTTTTAGGCTTTTATAATCTTTCAAATCGATCTTCTGAATCTTTGACGTTAGTTTTTCTTTATATTCTAAATAATCATTAGCTTCAAATTCATAAGTAATATCGAAAGGATCTAATTTCAAATAACTTTTCAGGTTAAAGTCACTTAGTAATCTATAGTATTTGTCTAAATCAAACATACTTTTTACCCTTAAGTTCTATTAAATAGAATTTCATTTATTTTCTTTAGGATCTTCCTGGTCAAAACTCTTATATTCATTGTATGGAATTATGCTAACTTTATTTTCAAAAGGTATTAAAACTACCTCATCTTCACCTTTTTTATTATGGTAAAAAAGTACATCATTTTTAGAAACCTTTAAGCTTAGGAATCTATTATATTTAGGTTCTGATTTACGTAATTTATTTCTTTCAAACAACCACATGGCTATTCCTCTATTTAAGGTCCAGGCGATTCCATCTGTAGTACCAGCTCTAAAAACAGTAAAAATACCCTCTGGTAAATCTTTTTTTAGTTCATCAGAAATTGGAAATAGTTTAAATAAATCTTTCCATTTGTTTAGATAACTATGATATCCTAAACCTTGTTTAGACCAAATATCCAGTTTCCATTCCTCAAGTATCATAATTTCATATTGCTCATCAGTAAAACCTGTATGAGCCAATCTTTCAACATCAATACCTTCAAATGCTTCAGTAAAACTTTCAGGATTACTCATGAGGCGAGTAATTATAATTGTATCTCCTGATAAGTTTAAGCTTCTTATATATTCCTCTCCTCTATCAGATGCTCTAAAAATCCCTACTGCAATAAGCAAATCTAAATGTTTTTTGTAGGGAGTAGCAAGAAATAAATCTAGCCATTCTTTCATTTGATATGGTTTAGTACTCATGAATAGATTATAACTGAAGTCTTATTTATAAGACGAACTTATATAATATTTATAAATTTTAAAAAAAATTAATATTATAAATTAATGGAATCTAATAATATTTCTTTATATTGGTTCAGAAACGATCTAAGAATTAATGATAATCCTGCACTTTACGAATCTTTATTATGTAATGATGTAGTACCGATTTTTATTTATGATAACTCTGAGATTGAAGACTGTAAGTTAGGAGCTACAAGTAAATGGTGGCTTCACAATTCTTTAAAAAGTTTAAATAATTCACTAGACAATAAAATACACTTTTTCTACGGTCAACCTGAAAAGATCTTGTTGGATTTTATTAATCATAACAATATTAATAAGGTCTACTGGAATCGTTCAAATGAACCTTGGAGTATTGAAAGAGATACGAAGATAAAAAAAATCTTAGAAAATAAAAATATTTTAGTAAAAACATATAATGCTAATTTATTATGGGAACCTTATAAAATAAAAAAAAGTGATGGAAATCCTTATAAAGTTTTTACACCTTTTTTTAAAAAAGGCTGTTTACAATCAATTAATCCTAGAATCCCACTAAATAAGGCAAAAATAGAAAATCTAAAGCAAATAAAAAATGAAACCAAACTAACTGATTTAAATCTAACAGATGAAAAATTATGGCATAAAAAATTAAATAAATATTGGAATCCTGGTGAAGAAAATGCAATAAACAGAATGAATGATTTTTTTTCTAAAGGAATATATGATTATAAAATTGGAAGGAACTTCCCAGGCAAAAAAAATGTATCCAAATTATCTCCCCATATACATTTTGGAGAAATTTCTCCAAATACTATATGGCATGAAACAGATAAGTTAAAAGAAGTATCTGATAAAAATACATATCATTTCAAAAGTGAACTAGGCTGGAGAGAATTTTCATATTATTTGCTCTTTCATTTCCCAAAAATAACAAATTCTAACTTTCAAGAAAAGTTTAATAACTTTCCATGGATAAAAAATCAAAAATTATTTGATTTATGGAAAAGAGGTAAAACAGGTTATCCTATAGTAGATGCAGGAATGAGAGAACTTTGGGAAACAGGTTATATTCATAACCGAGTTCGTATGATTGTTAGCTCATTTTTAGTTAAAAATTTGTTAATTGATTGGAGAATGGGAGAAAGGTGGTTTTGGGATTGTCTTGTTGATGCAGATTTAGCAAATAATAAATCAAGTTGGCAATGGGTAGCAGGCTCTGGTGCTGATGCTGCCCCATATTTCAGAATTTTTAATCCTGTAACGCAAGGTCAAAAATTTGACAATGAGGGTAATTATACTAAAAGGTTTATTCCTGAGTTAAAAGATTTAGACATAGAATTTTTATTCAAACCATGGGAAGCCCCATCTGACGTATTGCGTAAAGCAGGAGTTAATATTGGTAAAAATTACCCAAAACCAATAGTAGATTTAAAGCAATCAAGGGAGAAAGCTTTAGAACTTTTTGCAAATTTATAATTTATAATCCAAATTTCTTCATTATTAATGCAATATGTTTAGCCCCTAAAATTAGATCTTCAACTGTTATATTTTCATTTGGTGCATGCATATTATGTGTAGGGTGATCTACTCCAGCACTAACTATTGGTAACCCTAATATTTCTCCAAATTCATACATTGGTCCTGAACCAGCCATATTTGGTGTTATAAGAGGTTTTTTATTATAAATTTCAAATGCTGTATCTTTCACTATTTCAACTAAAGGTGAAGAAATATCTGTTCTATATGGAAAAATCTGATGAAGTGGTTCTATTTCTATATCTGAATATCCATGATCGTTTAAGTGATTTCTTATACTTTTGAGAATCTTTTCAGGATCTTGATCAGGAACTAATCTAAAGTCCATTTTACACTCAGCATATGCAGGTACAACTGATTTCATTCCAGGGCCATCATAACCAGAGTGAATAGAGTTTACATTTGCTGTTGGTTCAGAGTAAAGCTTTATATTTAATTGATCAACAGATTCAGAATCATACTCATTAAAATCTAATCCAAAAGTTTCTTTCCATTCATTTGAGTCATTAGGTAAAGAATTAATAGCTTCTCTTTGTTCTTTATTTAAATCTATAATTGCTTCATTAAAACCTTCTATAACTATTTGACCTAAATCATTTTTCATTGAATTTATAGCTTTTGTTAGTCTATCAATAGATGAAGGTAATATAGGAGAATACATAGAATGGGCATCAACACTTAATTTATTAACATACATTTTTATAGTTAATGCACCCTTAAGACCAATATATATTAGTGGAGAGCCAGACATGTTTACCCCTCCTCCTTCCCATATACATCCATCCGCTGATAGTAATTGTTTATTCTTATTTATGATACTGAGAAGATTTTTACTACCTACTTCCTCTTCACCTTCCATAAAAAACTTAATATTTACAGGTAAATCATTTTCTAAATCCATAAAAGCTTTTATAGCAGCTAATCTTGCAGCAATATTACCTTTGTCATCTGACATTCCTCTACCATATAAGCGATTATCTCGCCTTTCGGGAGAAAAAGGTTCAGCTTCCCAAAGTTCAAGAGGATCAGCTGGTTGTACGTCGTAGTGTGTATAAAATAAAAGTGTTTTATCACTTTTGGTAGAATTTCTCTTTCCAAATACTGAAGGGAAACCATTATTGTCGGGGTATAAAAGGGTAGATTCCATACTATATTTCTCAGCAATATTTTTAAAAAGATCTGGCGCTTTATCAAATCCTATTTTTTGAGAAGAAACACTTGGCTGTGAAACCATACTAAAAAGAGTTTCAATAGTTTCTTCAATATTATTTTCTATATGATCAAAGATATGTTTCAATTTCACCCTCTTGAAATTAGTTATTTATAAATAAATACTATCATTTTGATGATGTTTAAAAATAATTTTATATTGTTAGTATTTGCATTGTGTGTTTATAGAATTATTAGTAAAGTTGCGAGAATACTTTATTAAGATTAACAAAAAAAAATTGAAAAAAAATAATAGTAAATCGTCTAATAACAAGATAGATTATTTTGCATCATTAAAATATCCTGACTTTTTCAAAATGTGGTTAGCAAGTTTATTTGCTGGATCTTCTCACTGGGCTCTTATAGTCATTAGAGGATGGGTTGTCTATCAAATTTCTGATAGCAGCATGCTTGTTGGATTAGTTACTTTTGCTGCTATGATACCAATGGTACTAGTAACACCATTTATAGGTTATTTGGCTGATAAATTTCAAAGAAGAAGAATACTTCAAATTATGTTCTTAATTAACTTTATACATAATTTAGGTTTAGGAATTTTATATTTTATGGACTTAATATCACCTTGGCATCTGGTAGCTTTAGCATTCATCCAAGGATCAGCAAGAGCCGCTCAAATGCCCTCGGGTCAAGCGCTAGTTCCAAATATAGTACCTAAGAAAAATTTATTAAATGCTGTTGCTTTGAATATGTCTACTGTACATGCCACAAGATTAATAGGACCACTAGCGATTGTGCCTTTTTTAAGTTTTTTTGGAAATAATGAAAGTACAATAAATGGAACTGATATAGCATTTTTCATATGTACTGGATTTTACGCATTAAGTTTTATTTTTGCATTACTAATAAAAAATAAATCAACTGGAAAAATAAGTTCAGAGTCCTTTTTTGTAGGATTGAGTGAAGGTATAAAATATGTACACTCAAATAAACCTTTATTAACAATCATAGGAATCACAACTTTACATTGTATGTTTACAATGTCTTTTGAATCAGTTTTACCTTATTTCTCGGTTAATAAACTTGGAACTGAAGGAGTAGCTGTAAGCTTCTTAATGATGTGTGTTGGAGTGGGATCTTTATTTGCTTCCTTATTTCTTGCTGGTAATGCAAATGAAAAATTAAAAGGAAGAGTATTTTATTTTTTTGCAGTACTAAGTGGAATAGCTCCTGTATTTTTAGCCTTATCTTCTAATTTATTTATTTCCTTAACAGCAACAATTTTTATGGGAATGGGCCAAGCAGGATTCATGATAATATCTCATACAATTATTCAAATAATGTCACCAGATTATATAAGAGGAAGAATAGCAGGAGTTTACGCAATGTACATAGGTGGAAGTATGGCTTTATTTAACTTTTTAAATGGTCTCACAGCTGATTATTTCGATCCTGGATATTCTATAGCTACTCAAGGATTAATTTTTACAATAATCATAATTTCGACTAGAAAGCAGAAAATATTAAGTTCAATTTATTCAGGAAATTCTAAGAATTTATCAAAATAAAAGTTTGTAATAATTATTACCTTGATAAAGCTTTTTCTGAGAAAGTAAAAATATTATTATTTTCTTCAATTAAATACCAAGAGTTTGTAATATGTTTTATTTGAGTACTATTTTTATCATATTCATTCTCTTTAGCACAATTATTAAATAAACTTGCACTCATTATAGATTCTTCTGAGAGATCATTCAATTTAGTCATTAATAATAAAGCCGCAGCTCCCCATTTATCTGGTTGCCCTATTATGATATCGTCTCCTTCTTTTGAGGCTATTAGGGCCATGCGTAAAATTTCACTATAAGGATCTTTTCCTTCCATTTCAGCTAATAAAGTTGTGGAAAAATAATGAGCAGCTCCTTCATTGAACCATAAAGAATTTGAAAACCTAAATTCTCCATTAATTGAACATTCTTCCATATCCTTTTGTTCAGCATGATAGCGTTCATGTAAGTAAGTGTTTTGAAATTCTTTTTTTTCATTTGCCATACCCGAGTCTGAAGGAATAGCAATAGTTACTATTCTTAAATCTTCACAGATGACTGACATGGAGCTTGGATCTGCTCCAGATCTAATCCAAGTTTCAGTATCACTTACTATATTTCCAATTTCAATAGAATCTGAACATTGTGAAGAATTTGTTTGTAGCCAACTCCTTAGATTAGACAAAATAAAGATTATTTGCTCTTCTTTCAATAAAACTTCATGTGCCATAAATGGAGTTCCTGATGCTTCTCTTTCAGGTAAAATAATTTCTCCAACAGAATAAATTAAAGAGATTGTTTTCGTTTTGTCTGTATGGTTAATTTTTTCACTAATTAATTGCTCCAAAATTAATATTTCTTGATCATCATAATCTGATAAATTAACTAGAGTTAAATCATCTAATGGAAATTTAAGTTTTGTTTCAACAGGAACCTGGGGAACTAAGGTAGGTATTTTAGTTGCTGATATTTTAGGAGTAGTAGTTGCTGATATTTTAGGAGTTGTAGTTGCTGATATTTTAGGAGTAGTAGTTGGTGGTAATTTAGGAATTGGATTAGTAACAATTTTCTTTGACTCAGTAGATTTTAACTCTTTATAAGGAATAGGTGTTTGAGTAGGGTTAGTTGTTGACTTTGAAGTAGATTCTGATTTAGATGATATTTTAGGCAAAGGTTTTGAAGATGGAACATTTTTTTTGGAATCTGATTTATCCATTTCTAGATTATTTTCTTCTTCAACTGATTCGCTTTTATCATTATTTAAATTAGTTGATATAACCTCTTCAATAGATGAACATGATATAAATAATAAGAAAACAATTGTCATCAAAAATATCTTTTTCATAAATCTTAATACTCCCTTTAATAAAACTATAATAACTCTGATAAATATAACATTTCATTAACAATAATACTTAATTGAATTAAAATTAGATGTATATTTTGAACATTAATCATTTTAAAAAATATTTATTATGAGTAATGTTAGGATTAAGTTAATATGATTAAAATTATTTTATTTATAGCAATTATGCTTGGAATTTCTTATATTCTTGATCGAATGACAAAAAATAAATTCGATAATAGAAATAGATTAAAATTGTTAATTTTTTCTACAATTTTATCGACTTCAGCTTTTTTAGTCGCTTTTATATTATTTTACTTATTATCATAATAATTTAAACTATGAATAAAAACTTACCTGATTTATGGAATAATATTTTATCAACTATAGATGATAAGTTTCTAAAAAGTATACTTGAAGATATTGAACATATTGAAATAGGAAACATGGTAGCTACAGACATCAGGATAGTCTTTAATAAATTAGAATCATATAATTTTTTTAAAATTGCAATTAAAAACACCTCTTCTAGTAGAAAAATTGAAAAAATTTTCTCAGAAGCCTTCGGAGATAATTTATCAATGATCATAGACCCGCCTAATTCTAAAGAATAATCAAAGTATTATTCTTTATAAACCAAAACACAAAGAAAAAAAAATAAAAAATTATCTTAATCCAACACTTCCATCTTCTCTTATAGGAGGAGGAACATTAGCAGGTTGAAATGGATGTATTGATGGTGCTTTTTCGTTAAAAATTAAACCCAAACCTGGTTTTTCAGATGGTGTATACCAACCATTTTTTAATTCTATAATTTCATCTGTCATATCTCTTCTAGGTGGTATATTTTCTTGAACAGATTCCTGTACGTCCCAAGAAGGAGAAGATACTCCTAGTGCTATACAAGCAGCCGTAGCAATTGGCCCTTGAAAGTTATGAGGTGAAATTTTTATATGATGTGCTTCTGCTAGAGTTGCAATTTTTTTCACACCAGTTATTCCACCTGCAACAGCTATATCAGGCTTAAAAAAAGCAGGCTTTGCAATTTCAGCATACTCTCTAAACTCCCAAATACCCATATTTCTCTCACCAACAGCTAAAGGTAGTTTCATTTTAGAAGATACTTCACCCATAGAAATTACAGAATCAGGAACAATTGGATCTTCTATAAAATAAGGTCGTAATCTAGCTACTTCTTCACAAAAAACAATTGCTTCATGAGGTTGCATATTTCTATGAATTTCTATCCCTATATCAAAATCCCAGCCGACGGTTTCTCTGACAGCTTCGACACTTTCAATCGCAAATTTAATCATTTTAGTGTAGCTCATTTTTGCCCATTCTTCTGCCATTGGAGTAAATTTTAACGCAGTAAATCCTTCATCTAAAACTTTTTTGGCTCCTATTGCATATTCATCTGGGTTATTACCTGCAATTCCTTGTGCTATTGCTCTTACTTTATTTCTTACTTTGCCTCCTAATAAGTTCCATATAGGAGTTTCTAATCTTTTACCTTTAATATCCCAAAGAGCTATATCTATTGCACTTATTGCACCCCCAATACTATTTCCTCTAAAAGCAGAATTATATCTCCATAAATAAGTCCAAATATGTTCTATATCATCAGCATCCATACCAATCAATGCATCCTTAAATCCATGAATTGTGGCTTCAGCTGCTTTAGGATATGACCAATAACAAGATTCTCCTATTCCTTCAGTACCATCTTCAGTTGTTATTCGAACAACTAAAAATCTTGATACAAAAAAAGTTTCAATATTTGATATTTTCAATTAACTATTTCCTTTCTTAAATTTTCCAGTGTTCATTTATACTAGATTCATAAACTGAGGTTTCTTCATTTTCAATTTCTTTAATAGTTACACTACGTCCTAATATTGATGATTCTAAAGCAGCATTACAAACTGCTAAATCTTTTCGTCCAACATAGGCATCAACTTCAGGTTTTACTCCATCAGCTATACATTGACCTAATTCATAATACTCCAGAGCAACCAAAAACTTATCTGCATCTTCAAATGGAGCATCGTAAGAACCCAATCTATCAGAACCAAACAATCTGGATGTCAATTCATCTAAATGAAAATCTGGAACTAATTCTAAAACTTGATCACCAGTAATTATTTCTCCATTATCTAAGGTGATAGTAAGGGGATTTCCTCTGCGTTGTTTTGCAGGTTCTAAAGAGCCTTTACTACCATAAATCATCCCATATTCTAAAGGTTCACCATGTGCAGCAAAAAAGGAAGTCCATTGCCCCACTGCTCCATTTTTAAACTTTAGAGTTGATATAACCATATCCTCAGAGGTAGCATCAATTTCATCTGGAATTTCTTTAACCCAATGATCATAAAAGTTTGAAACTCCTATTTTTTTTCCTTTATATCTTTTAGGTTCCCAAATCTTAGAAGTTGCAAAAACTTCTTCAATATCACCAAGGTAATACATCATTTGATCAACTATATGAACCCCAGCATCAACAAAAATACCTCCAGAATTTTTATTATGTCTCCAAGGTAAAATTATGATATCTCTTGAACCTCTAGCGGAACCTAATAAAAAACTATAGGGGTCACCTATAACACCAACATCTAGTAAAGCTTTATTTAATCTACAAATTGGATCTCTTCTCTCTTGTTCAGCCACACTTAATACTTTCCCACTACTTTTCCATGCCTCAATCACTTTATTACAACCTTTAATAGTTATTGATAACGGTTTTTCACATAAAACGTTATACCCTAAATTAAATGCCATTTGAGCTACATGGTGGTGAGATCCTGAATCAGTGGTGATATCAACAGCTAAAATATCAGGTCTTTCTTTTTTCATTTTTTCCATTTGAGTAAAAACTAAAGGTCTAGAATTTAACATACTTTCAGCAAGGTTCGCTAGTCTAATTGCATTATCTTTTCTAGTGTCACAAATTGCAATTAATTCTATATTTGACATACCTGAATCATATAATGTTTTTAAAGCTCTTAGGTGCCTTCCTCCCATTCCTCCAGCTCCAACAATTGCTATAGGAATCTTAACCATTTATCTCTCCTTAGTATTAAGCCAATATTTTTTAAATTAATAATAATTAAAACTATAGTACTTTATTGTTAAAATTTATTTTGGTAATTTGATAATTAATATTCATGATTTATATTAAATTAGAATATAAAATTATGAATCTTTCCATTCAAACTATTTAATATAAATTTTCATTAAGACAGAATAATATTATGAGTTTACATAATTCAAATAGAATGCAGATTATTTTAAGTGCACCAATTCCTTCAATGCTCTTTAAATTAGCAGCTCCGAATATGATTTCAGTATTATTTATGATGACTGTCGCTTTTTCAGAACCATTTTTTGCGGGACAACTTGGTATAGTTCAATTAGCTAGTGTTGCTATAATATTTCCATTTGCTTCGTTAGTTCGAATGGTTGGAGCCGGGGCTGTTGGAGGTGGAGTTGTATCTGCTTTATCTAGGGCTATAGGTAAAAATGATCTAGAAAGAGCAAATTCAGTTATATGGCACGCAGCACTAATATACTTTACTCTTAGTGCAATATTTTTTCTTATTTTTGTATTATTTTCTAGAAATTTATTTAATTTAATTGGAGCAGAAAAAGATGTTGTAGATAAAGCTGTGTTATATTCAAAGATTTTTTTTGGGTTAGGACCTTTAATGTGGCTTTATTTTTTAATGCTCTCAATTTATAGAGGATGTGGTGATTATCAATCTTTAGCAAGAATAAATATAACATCCGGATTATTTCAATTATTTTTTAGTGGGGCTTTATCTTTAGGATGGTGGTTTTTTCCAGCCATGGGGCTTCCTGGTATAGCACTATCAGTAGTTTTACCTCAAGGTTTTGCTGCATTTTACATGTTATTTTCAATTTCAAGGGGTAGATTTGAAATTTCATTCAAAATAACAAAAATAAAGAAAGAAATATTTTTAGATATTATGAAAGTTGGTGGAGTTGCTGCATTAAATAGTATTAGCATAGCAACTACTATGCTGGTTACTACAACTTTTATTTCTAAATATGGTACCGAAGCAATTGCTGGTTATGGCGTATGCGCCCGACTTGAACAAACTTTGATCCCATTAGCTTTTGGTATTGGAGGTGTTTTGACTTCTGCTGTAGGTACAAACTTCGGTGCTGAACAATTTTCTAGAGCTAGAAAAGCAGCATGGCTAGGAGCTTTATTAATTGGAATTTTAGCAGGGTTGATTGGAATGACTGTTTTTATTTCTCCAAGTCTATGGCTAGATTTTTTTACAACAAATCCTGAAGCTTATATTATTGGTGCATTATATTTAGGTATAGTAGGACCATTTTTCCCTATATTTGCTTTTGGGAAAACCTTATATTTTGCTAGTCAAGGAACTGGAAATATGATAATTCCAATATTTGGAGGTATAACAAGATTAGTTATAGTTTCAATAATAGGATTTATATCAGTTTATTATTCTTTAGATATTAAAATTTTATTTTTTGGAGTGGGTATAGCAATGTCATCAGTAGGATTAATATTATTTATTAATATGTTTAGTCAAACGTGGAATCCAGAAAATTAGAAATTATTTTATATAAGAGAAAGATTTTTTAAAATATTCATAAGCAGAATAATAACTCATTAATGTCCCTAAAATCAAAATACTTATAGCTATTTCAAAATAAAACATTCCTTCAATTAGAGGAGTAGATATAACTAAACTAATCCCTGTCATTTGAATTACTGTTTTAATTTTCCCTAAAGTTGATACTTTAACAATACTTCCATTTGCAGTAGTCGATACCCATTCTCGTAAAGACATAATAAAAATTTCTCTAGAAATAATAAATATAGTAAGTATAAATAATACAATAGAATCTCTGTTTGCAACTAAAGAAATAAGTACAAGAAAAACTAAAAATTTATCTGCAATAGGATCTAGAAAAGCCCCAAATTTAGATTGTGTTGACTGCCTTCTAGCAAAAGCTCCATCAAGAGCATCACTTAAAGATCCTAAAGAAAACATAATTACTGCTAATATCAATGCCAGGTTAGAATTTAAAAATAATAAAATTGAAACTATTATCGCAAAAATAAACCTAGAAATAGTTATTGATGTTGGAAAATTTTTCATAGGTAATTAAATGTTTTTTAAATTTTTCTTTTGATAAATTATATCTCAATGTTATGATCATTTTTGTTTTAAATCTAATATATGTATATGATTTTTTATATATAATTTTAATAATTTGAAACAAAAAAAAATAATCAGGAAAAGTTATGAGTTCAGAGTATTTTAAATCAGGATTAAATAAAGCGAAACTTGGGTTGCATGATGAGTCTATTGAAGAGTTTGAAAAAGCAGCATGGGAAGATCCAACTAATTTTGAAATTCAATTCAACTTAGGAACTGCATACTTAACAATAGGAGAATTTGAACAAGCTATAGTAAATTTTACTAAAGCTATAAAAATAGAACCAAAAAGTTCAGATGCTCTAGGAAACAGAGCTGTAGCATATGCTGCAATTGGAGAAGATGATAAATGTAATATTGATAAAAAGAGTGCTATAAAATTTGGTGCTCCAAAAGATGGTATAAATGCTGTAATAGACATAGTTAAAGAGAAAAGAAAAGGCTCTAGTCCATTTAAGACCTAACTATTTATTTTCTAAAAATCCAAGAATTAAATTAATAACTTGCGTGGGTCTTTCTTGTTGAACCCAATGCCCAGCATCATTTATTATATTTATTCCTTCAAATTTTTCCATAATTAACTTCATTTTTTCAATAGAACCTGGTTTTTGATATCTTCCCCAATCTTTATTTCCTGCAATAAAAATACAAGGAACAAGAATTTTAGAAAGCTTAAATTTGGATAATTTAAGTAAATTATTTATATCAACTGAAGATCTATACCAATTTAAACCTCCTTGGAATGTAGTATTTGTATAATTTTCTTCATAAACTTTTATCTCATCTTCAGTCAACCAAGTACAACTAGAAATTTGATTTTTATTTGGCATAAATTCATTTACTGTTTCTGCCATATTTTGATATTTATTCATAATATAGTAAGTTGGCATTTTAGATAAATCAGCAGCTGACCATGAGGGTAAATTAAATGGATCATTATTAGTCCAATCAGCACTTTTATAATGGTAATAACCTCTTATAAAAGATTTGAGTCCTTGTTCTGAATTCATCATATCTTCATTTGCATTTTTTGAACGAAAATAGCTCTGATAATGTTTTCTTGGTTTATCTAATTTTTCTAGCTCTTTATCAATTAAATCAGTATCAGAAATATAATTAGAACGATCTATATCAGTAAAATTTGGAGGTCCAGGGAATGGTGCACTCATTATTACTAAATTCATAAAAAAGTTTGGATATAAAAGTGAAGCCCAAGAAGCAACAGCAGCTCCAGAATCATGACCTACAATACATTTAACTTTTTCATATCCTAAGGATTTACAAAGTAAATAAATGTCTTTTACTAGATTTAAATGATTATATGAGCTTAAATTATCTGTAAATGTAAAATCGGCACCAGTGGTTCCGCCAAAACCTCTTTGATCAGGAGAAATAATATGAAAATTATGATGACTTAACTCCTTTAATACTTTTCTCCAACTAAATCCAATCTCAGGGAATCCATGTAATAAAACTATTAATTCGGAATTTTTACTCTTCTTACCTGCTTCTAGATATTTAATATCTAAGCCGTTAATATTTTTAGCGACTTTAATTTTTATTTCAGAAGGAAGTATTTCATTTTGGTAATTAAGTTTCAAATTATTAAAAATTAAGAATGTATTTTTATAAAAATAATAAAGTATGTATTAGATTCTTTATATATTATGTATACAACAAATTAAACACTTAAGTATTAAAATATGAAAAATGAAATTGAATTAAAAGAAATATTTAAAAATCATCTTAATGAAAAAGAGATCATTTTAGAAAAAGAAAGCTTTGATGACGCTTTTAAAACTTTTCTAAGAATAAGAGAAATTTATAGTTCAATATTATCTGAAAAATCAAATTTATTTGAACCAAGGCAAAGAATGTTTGGAGATCAATAATGTCCGAAAATATTTTTTATTCAGAAATAGAAACAATAAACAAGTTATACAAAACAAAAAAAATTTCACCTGATGAAGTCTTTAATATTTTTTCAAAAAGAATAAAAAAGCATAATAAAGTTCTAAATGCTTTTATAGATATTTACGAAGATGAATGTAGTAAATTTTCAAAAGATTTAGGAAATTTAGATGAGAATGATTTTAATATTCTTACTGGTATTACAGTAGGTTTAAAAGATTTAATAGATTTTAAAAATAAATATACTACTGCTGGATCAAAAATTTTAAAAAATAATTTAGCTTCTACTAACTCTAAAATAACTCAAGACTTTATAAATCAAAAATCTATTATTTTAGTAAAAACTAATCTTGTAGAATTTGCTTTTGGAACATTAGGTATAAATACCAGTACAAATACATGTAGAAACCCTTGGGATATCAAAAGGGTTCCTGGAGGTTCAAGTTCTGGTTCTGCAGTCGCAGTCAGTGCAGGTTTGACAACGTTTGCTATAGGTACTGATACAGGAGGAAGTGTAAGAATGCCAGCATCATTATGTGGAATAACTGGGTTCAAACCTACTTATGGTATGGTTTCAAGAAGAGGTGTATTAGATTTAAGTTGGACAATGGATCATGTTGGACCTATGGCTAGATCAGCTAAAGATTGCCTTGATGTGATGAGTATAATATCTGGTTATGATTCAAAAGATAAATATTCTATAAATTTAGATAATAATAAGTTTTTTGTAGATAAATCTTTTGAAAGAAAAAAAATAAAAATAGGATTGCCTAAAAGTTATTTTTTTGATGATATTGATGAAGAAATTAAATCTAGTGTTTTAGATGCAGTAAAAAAACTTTCAAATTTAGGTTACCAAGTTGAAGAAATAGATCTTCCATTTGTTGAAGAAGGAAGAAGTTTAAATGTTGGTGTTTTGATTCCAGAAGCTTTAACTATTCATAAAGACTACTTAAAGCAATATAGTAAATATTCACCTACAGTTATAAATAGACTACTTGGAGGAATTGGGATAACTAGTGAAGAATATTTAAGTGCATCAAAAAATATGTCAGAATTTAATTTTAAAATGACAAAAAAAATGAAAAATTTTGATGCTATAATTACTCCCACTGTTCCAGTAGCAACTCCATTAATTTCTGATTCCCTGAGTCCTAATACAAACGAATCAAATTCAATGGGCAAATTTACAGGAATTTTCAATTTAACAGGTCAGCCTTCAATCTCTCTACCATCTGGATTTACTGATAAAAAAATGCCTATTGGGATGATGTTATCAGGAAAAATGCAAGAAGATAATAAATTATTAAATATTGCTATAGATTGGCAAAATCATACTGATTATCATAAACAAATACCTGAGGGTTTTAATTAGAATTTTTTAAAAATTAGCTTGATTCAATGCAGCATTAATTTTTTCAATAATTTCTTTAGCTGATTCTGGAGTAATTTCTACAGTGATTCTTGATTCGATAGGATTTAATTTATTATTAAAACTTAGAGTAATTGAATGCTCACAGTCAACATAATTAGAATGATCATAATATACATCACAAGAATCAATAGGAATCCAATTAGAAGAATTTTTACCTGCACCTTTAATATTTGCTTTCTCTGAAATCATTGTACACATATTATTATTTCCTTAAGTTTTTTTCTGTAAATTTAAAAATTTTATCCCATGCATCAACAGATTGTTGCTGACGATAATAGGGTCTGTCATAATACATAAACCCATGCCCTGCTCCATCATATCTATAAAAATCAAAGTTTTTATTATTTTCTTTCAAAACTTCTTCATGCTTATCTACTTGATCTGGAGGTGGTGATACATCATCATTACCAAAAATACCTAGTAAGGGAGCTGATAAAGAACTAGAAAGTGTCACAGGTGATATTGGCTGTTTTTCAGTTATTGATGTTTCGTCCATAACTATATTACCTCCCCAGCATTCAATAGCTGCATCAAATGTATCTACTGTACAAGCTGCCAGAAAAGCATGCCTTCCTCCTGAACAAGTTCCAAATATTCCAACTTTATTATTTGAATTAGGTAGTGAACGTAAATGATCTGCCGCTCCAACTAAATCATCTAAAGCTTGCTTATCAGAGATACCACCTTGAGATCTAACTTCAGATGCTACATCATCAGGAGAGCCATTACCCTCTCTAAAATATAAATCAGGAGTTATAGCTAAATATCCATGGTGAGTAAATTTTCTTGTAAATTCTTTATAAAGTTCATCCCACCCAGGTAAATGATGAGCTAAAACAATTGATGGAAATGGACCATCTCCTAAAGGTTTTGATAGATAAGCATTTATAAAATCTCCATTTCTAGATTTTATAGAAACAGTTTCGGCAACCATGCCTTCATAATCATGAGTTTTATAGTTATTCATAAACTCTCCCTAAATAATTTAAATTTTGTTATAAATTAATTAAATAAAATTTAAGAATTATGCGCAAGCAATATCATCGCCATCCCAGCGATTAAATGCGAATTGTTCTTCTTTAGAAAGTTTATCCCTAGTAGAATGCCAAAGGTCATCCCATGTTTCAGCATCTTTTATAATTTGATCTGGATTTTCAAGACTTCTTGCTACAAATCCTGGGAAAATATCTCTTCCTGTTGGTTGCCCAATAGGTTGATATCTTAGATCAAAACTCCATCTGATCGCATCACTTATATTTGGTAAAGCAGAGTGTACAGTTTTCTTTGTTAGAAATAAAGCATCTCCTTTTTTCATAGGGACTGCCATTGCGTTTTGATCTTCAAATTCAGTAGTGGGAATTGATAAACCAAAGCCACCATTCAAAATAGATTCTTTTTTTCCTGTTTTAGGGTTAAATCCTGGACAATGTGTAAGTACCTTTCCTACATGGCTGCCAGGGACAACTTGTAAACATCCATTTTCTTCATTTGCATCCATTAATGGAAACCAAACTGTTAACATATCAGTATTATCAACTTCTTTTGTAGCAACTCCGGCATCTTGATGCCAGGGAGTTGTACCAAATTTAATCATTCCATTTTCATCACGTGGAGCATGTTTATCAGGGACCTTAATTCGCACATGTTGGATAGGATTAGAATAAATTTCTTTACCTATAATAGATTCCACTGCATCAAGTAAAGATTCATGCATTAAGGCGTTAAAAATTGCAGGACCTGTCCAAAATGGAGTATCTTCTTTAATGCCTGTTTGCGGAAGGGAAAAATCAAAAAATTGATTATAATTTTCTCCAGAATCTGAATATATTTTTGTTATTCTTTCTCCAAAAGGTAAATCTTCATACTTAGATGATATTTTTCCTTCAGCATAAAGTTCATCAGCCAGATTACTTAAAACTCCATGATATTCTTCAATTATTGGATCAATGATTTTTTCAGAATCTATCAAATTTTCTACTTTTAGAAAACCAAATTCCTCAAAATGACTTAACTGTTCATTAGTTAATTTTCCCAATGTATTCTCCTACGCTGTTTTTTTTATTATACAAAAAAATCAAATACTGTACATAGTTTTATTAATCATAATACCCAATCAGGTAAACTATCTAATTTGTATAGTTTTTCTATATTAGAGTGATTAAGAATGTCTTTTGTTTTACCAGAATTTTGAATTACACCGTCAGAAATCATAAAACATTGTTTTGTAGATTGTTTTATAAAATTCAGATCATGTGATGTAATAATCAAAGTAGTTCCAAATGAAATAATATCTTTTATAACATCTAAAATTAATATTTTATTTGATAGGTCTAGATTAGATGTAGGTTCATCTAACAAAATATATTTAGGTTCTTGAACTAATGCTCTAGCAAATCTAACTTTTTGTTTTTCACCAGATGAAAGTTCATCTGTATGTATTTTTCTTAAAGAATTGAGAGAGAGTAATTCAATAATTTTATCTATAACTTTCTTATCATCAATATTCATAAAACCAAATTTATTAAGATAAGGATATCTACCCATTTCAATAACTTCTTCTACAGAAAAGCCAAAAGTGGGTTCATAATCCTGTGAAACAAAAGCAAATAATTTTGCTAAATCATTTGATGAATATTTTTTTATCCCTTTATTATTTACATCTATTTCTCCATGTTTAATTTTCAATAATCCAGAAAAAATTTTAAGAAGAGTAGTTTTGCCTGATCCATTTGGTCCTAAAAACCCAGTACTTTCAGATGTTATGTCTAAAGAAACATCTGAAAGTACTTTTCTTTTATCAAAGTAAAAATCTACATTATTGAGGTTAATCGTCAATTAAAAATCTCCAAAATTTTCTATAGTTTGAATATCCAATAATATTTTCATCAGCTCTTCTGAACCTTTTATATTCCAATATGATAAAGTTCCCCATAAATTAGAATTAACCATGTATACATTTCCATGTTTTATTGCATCAATAGAAGAAAGAGTTTCATCTTCAAATAATTGATCATAAAAATCTTTCCCTCCCCAGTTAACAGACTGTGTAACAATAATTATTTCTGGATTCATTGAAATCAAGAGTTCTTTTTCAATAGTAGTATTAGATTCAACTTGATTCTCTGCTGCTACATTAGTGGCACCAGTTAATCTAATAATAGAATCTTCAGTTGACCCGATACCAGCGGTCCAATAAGCATCCCACCATGAAAGAGTAAGGACTTTTTTATTGACTTCTTCATTGTTTTTAGCAATATCTTCAAGTATTTCAACTTTTTTATCTATGTTACTAATTAAGATTTCAGCAGATTCTAAATTACCAGTTATATAAGCCATTAACCAAATATCTTTCTTTCTTCCTTCAAGGTCATTGTTTAAAGGCGTTTGTACAACGATTATTCCAATATCTTCAAGTGCATCTATTAAATCTACAGAAGCATAAGAATCTGCAAAAACTACATCTGGTTCTAAAGATATAATTGTTTCAGGATCACTAGATATAGTAGGTAAGCCTTTAGCTTTATATTCGATATTACTTCCTTCTTCCTGTGCAAAAGTAGTAGTTCCTACAATTTGATCATTTGTAGTTATGCCAAAAAGTACTTCATCATGTCCTAATGAAATTGATAGTAATTTCTTAGGTTTTTCTGGAATAGTAATTTCTTTATTGTTAATCGTAATTTTTCTAGGCCATGATAAGTTATTTGGATCTTGAATATTTTCAATTTCTGATAATAAAGAAATATATTTATTTTCAGCAGGTTTCTCTACAACTTTTTCTACTGGTTTTTCAGCAGGTTTCTCTACAACTTTTTCTACTGGTTTTTCAGCAGGT
>JAACCT010000074.1 GCA_009937255.1 Dehalococcoidales bacterium | reverse complement strand
CTACTCCTACTCCTACTCCTTCAGGAAGATTATGGCCAGTAATTGATGTTATTGAAAAAAATGAGCCAAGAAAGATTATTTATGAAACCACAGCTCAAACCATTGAAACTACAACCGAAACATTAGATCAGACAGCTAGAAGTATAGAAAAAACATTAGATAAAACTTTAGAAATAATTTCATTTAAAGAAAAACCTAAAGTTTTACCTCAAATGCTTTCTCAAAATGTTAATAGGAATTTTACTACAGAAAAAATTCAAGAATTAAGCTATATGTACAATTATATTGATATGGGTATGATGGATTATGGTACGCTTGGGAGTTCTAAAAAAGACGGACTTCAATGGGGTAGAGAATTAATAGCTGATGGAGAGCTTTTTCATATTGGAGATGAAATGTTTGAGCATATGTTTTCAATTGGAAGTATTGAAAGAGAAACTGGTTATTTTTATAGTGGAGGTGGTTATTCAAATCCTAAAGTAACCTTTGGAAATGTTGTGGAAGCTCCTTCTTTATGCGCTAGAGATACAATTGGATATGAAGGTTTGATTACACAATTTGGCAACTGGAGTAGTATTAGTTGGGATGGCGCTGAAGGCCCACAAAATGCAAGCTTTGATAAAGAAGTTTATACAGTTACTTTTGGAACTAGATTTTCAAATTGCTACCAAGGTCAACTTTTTTTTCGTCAAGGAGGTAAAATAGGTTTTTTTGATCCCATAAAAATAACATCAGAAGGAAAGCTATTACTCAACTGGTGGTTACTAGATGAGGGATTTACTGACATAAATCGAAAAGATTCTTTTGAGGATTTAGATGAACAGAAGATTTTCTTTAAAGATTTTTTTGGTCCTCAAAATTTATATATAGAAGTTGAAGACGCAAGTGATTATTCTGGAGATTATATCTATCATTCAAATGTAAATTCTAGGCAAATGTGGGTCAATGAAGAATGTGGTGATTTAGGTAGTACATATCAATATTGTTATATTTTTTGGTATCAAGATATTAATGGAGCCAGGAGAGATAATGGTGAACTTATAGACCAAGGAACTTGGGTTTTGCAATCGGTGCTTCCAAGCCATGAATGGAATGCACATGCTTATACAGATGCAGAGTGGCCATGGGGTGGAGGATGGAGTGATAGTATTACCCAACTTACAGCTCACAGATAATCGTAAATAATATACTTTATAAACTAAATTTCTCTTTCAAATAATAGATATGTTTAAATAATTTTCGTAATATTTATTTTGTAATATGATTAGAATTTTCATATTTAAAAATATTTTAATAAAAATTTTAAGTGGAGATAATTATGGCAAACACTAAACCAAATTTTATAGTTTTTATGACTGATGATCAAGGATATGGAGATTTATCTTGTATGGGAGCAACAGATTTTAAAACTCCTTCACTTGATAAGCTAGCTTCAGAAGGAATTAGATTTACTGATTGGTATACAAATTGTCCAGTCTGTAGCCCAGCTAGAGCTGCTCTTTTAACTGGAAGATATCCAGGAAATACAGGTATAAGAGGAATTTTACCAGGCCATAGAAAAACTGTAGGATTGCCACAATCAACTCCAACTATTGCAAAAATTTTAAAGTCAGAGGGGTATAGTACCTCAATGGTGGGAAAATGGCATCTTGGACTTGAAAAAAAATCTAGACCTAATGATCATGGATTTGAAAATTGGTTTGGTTTTTTAGCTGGAAATGTTGATTATTATTCACATATATATTATTACGGAGCTAATACAAAAGATAAAATTATGCCTCAAGTTAACCCTACTCA
The DNA here is from genome assembly GCA_009937255.1 of Dehalococcoidales bacterium. GTDB lineage: Bacteria > Chloroflexota > Dehalococcoidia > Lucifugimonadales > Lucifugimonadaceae > TMED-70. The sequence continues at coordinate 10,675 of JAACCT010000074.1, read as the reverse complement.
TGATCTTTGGGAAAATGATAAAGAAGTTTGGATGGATGGGGAATACTTTACTGAAATTATCACTAAAAAATGTATAGAATACCTAAGAAAAATGACTAATAATAATAAACCTTTTTTTCTTTATGTTCCATTCAATGCCCCACACTATCCTATGCATGCACCAAAAAAATATATGGATAGGTTTTCAAATTTGCCGTGGGATAGACAAGTTATGGCTGCAATGATAAGTGCTATGGATGATTCTGTTGGAGATATTATGGATGAAGTCAAAAGGCTAGGAGAGGATGATAATACTCTTACATTCTTCACTTCTGATAATGGACCCTCCAGGGAAACAAGAAACTGGCTAGATAGTAATCTAGATCCATATTATGGAGGAACAGCTGGAAAATTTAAGGGTCACAAAGGAAGTTTATTTGAAGGTGGAATAAGAGAGCCTGGCATAATGCACTGGCCAAATAATTTAAAAAATGGAGTAGTTTCTAGTGAGCCTTGTGCTTCAATGGATATTGTACCAACAATTCTTGACGCAGCTGATTTAGATATTTCTAAACATTATTTTGATGGAAAAAGTCTTTTAGAATTAGCTAAAGGAAAAACTGATAATGACGAGAGAACTCTTTTTTGGGAATATCTTGATCAAACAGCTGTTAGAAGAGGAAAATGGAAATTAGTATTAAAAGGAAAATTAATTGACGCTTATGGTCCTGTTCCCGAAGTACATCTTGCTAACCTAGAAGATGATATAAGTGAATCAAATAATTTAGCTGAAAAAGAACCTGAAATAACTAAAGAATTAAAAACTCTAGCAGAAAATTGGAGAGCCCAAATAGAAGAAAAATGGATAGCAGATTATGGAGCTCCAAATGAAGAACAAAGGTTAAATACCCAAATGGGATTAAAATAAAATTATGACAAAAAAAGTAGTCATAATAGGTGGTGGAGTAATCGGTATGAGTACCGCTTTTCATTTAGCTGAAAAGGGTATGACTGACATTTCTATTATAGAAAAAGATTATATTGGAAGTGGTTCTAGCTCTCAAGCAGCAGGGATAGTTACTTGTCATCAATGGAATTCAACATCAATAACGGCCCGAATAAAAACCTTAGATATATTTGAAAAATTTAGCAAAATCCTTGATGGATATACTTTTCAACAAGTAGGATGCTTAAATTTATCAAATGAAGAAGATTATAATTTAGGATCAGAATTAAGAGACTTACAAGATAGTTTAGGTGCATTTTCTGAAACTTATATAGGAAATCAATTAACAGAAAAATTTCCTGATGTGATTTTAAAAGATAATGAGTATGGAGTATTAGATCCACGTGGAGGATTTAGTGAACCACATTTTTATATTCCAGCTTTAAAGAACAAAATTAAAAATATGGGTGTAAAAATTCATGAAAATGAAGAATTAATAAATTTTAATTTTCAAGGAGAAAATATAAAAGAAGTAATAACATTTTCGAAAAATGAAATCCTTGAAAAAAAATATAATTGTGATTATTTGGTAATTGCTGTTAATGCCTGGACAAATTTGGCATTATCCCCTATTGATTTTAAAATACCCATGAAAAACTTTATACATGAAAGATTTGTAACCAAGCCTTTTGATAGAAAATTAAAATTACCAGTAATAAATGATAGAGTATTTCAAAGTTATGTAAGAGGCACAGAAGATAATAGAGTTATGGTTGGTACAACTCAGCATAATCCTGATAATTATAGTGTTGAAAATAATAACTTTAATATAAAAGAACTGAAACCTTTTCCAAATGCACTAGAATTTCTAAAGGACTCTCTAAAAGATCGTATTCCAATTATTCAAAACAAAGATTGGGATTATCACACTGTAGGTCTCATTAGTGTTACAGCAGATGCTACACCAGTAATTGGACCTATACCAAATATGAATGGTGTATTTTTATGTTCGAATTTTCATAGTGGAGGATTTGCTTATAATCCAGTTGCTGGAATGTTAATTTCAGAACATATTCTAGAAGGAAAAACAACTATAGATTCTAATGCTTATTTACCTAATAGATTTGAAGGTTTTAAAACAAAAGAGTATTTGTCTAAAACACATAAACTTGAAGATTTAGAAATAAAAAGGCATTAGTAATAATATATGATTCTTAAAATAAATGGAGCTTATAATGGAATTTACCTCTTCGATAAAAAATGGCTTTAAAAATTATAAAAACTTTAATGGTAAAGCTAACAGATTAGAATTTTGGTGGTTTTTAATATTTGTAGTTTTAGGAATAATAATTTCTTCAATTCTGGATAGATTGATTTTTAAAGCTAATTTTATATCATCAAATAGCGCTATTGGTTGGATTGGTTATATTTGGGATCTATTTATTGTAATCCCAACTCTTTCAATTGGTGCTAGAAGGCTTCATGACACTCGAAGAAGTGGTTGGTGGCAATTATTACTCTTAGTAATAATTATCGGTTGGGTTATTTTATTTATTTGGTGGTCCCAAGAAAGCTATGAAAGCGATCCAGAAAAAAAACCCATTGGAATACCACAATAAAAGTAAAGGAGAACATATGATTAAAATTCTTGAAAATAAAGTTGCTATTGTAACCGGAGGTAATAGTGGAATTGGTGAAGCCACTGCTCATCTATTAGCTGAAAATGGTGCAAAAGTAATTATAATGGCTAGAAGAGAAGATGAAGGAAAAAGAGTTGAAAGCAGTATAAAAAAAGAAGGTGGTGAAGCAACATATATTCAATGTGATGTAGGTAACGAAAGCATTGTTAACTCTGCAATTTCTAAAGCAGCAGATGTATATGGAGATATTCATATACTTTTTAATAATGCTGGTCATGGTGCTGCTGGAGACTTTCCAGAATCTACAACTGAAGACTGGAACGCAGTTATTAATGATAATTTAAATGGAACTTTTTTTGTATCAAGAGCAGTTTGGCCTTTTATGGTTAATTCCGGAGGAGGCGCAATAGTTAATATGTCATCTCTAGCTGCTCAAAGAGGTTTTTCACCAAAAATGAAAGAGGTTTTTGGAACAACAGCACCGTCATATTATGTTGCAAAAGCTGGAATAGATGCTCTAACAAGATACATGGCAGGAGTTGGTGGAGATAAAAATATCAGAGTTAATTGCATAAGACCTGGTCAAATTATGACTCCAGGTGCTACTAGAGGAACAATTAATGATGCAGATGGAGGTCATCATGTATTTGAATCTATGTTTGACTTAACCCAAATAATTTCAGGACCGGGTTATCCTAAAGATGTTGCCAACCTCGTTTTATTCCTTGTGAGTGATCAATCTAGATTTATTACTAGTGAAATAATTAATATAGATGGAGGAGTTGCAGCTAAAATATAAGTCTAATCAATTATGGAAAAATTAAATATATTAAAAAAAATAGAAAGGATTTTATATGTCAGTTTATTCAATAAGTAGTATTGATGTTAAAGATTGGGATGCATATAAGGAATATATGAAATTAGTCCCAGCAGTTATAAAAAAATATGGAGGTAAATATCTAGTTAGAGGAGGAGAAATCTTATCAGATAATACTACTTGGAATCCTAAAAGGATTGTTATTTTGGAGTTTCCTACAATTGAAGATATGAATTCATTTAGAGATTCTGAAGATTATAAACCGGTTGCTGAGATTAGGATAAAAGCTTCAGATAGTGAATCTTTTGTTGTTGAAGGATTTAAGGAATAAAATTTGCTAATAAATCATATATACAGATATCCAATAAAATCATTTACTCCTGAATTAAGAAAAAAAGTTTTTGTAAATAAAAAAGGGAAAATAACTGGTGATAGAATTGCAGCTTTTAAAATTGGAGATGATGATACTTATGATGGTAACTGGTTACCTAAAAAAAACTATTTATCATTAATGCATATTCCATATTTATCCTTAATTAAGTTAAATTTCAATGATGCTTTTACTGAAATAGCTATAAAAATTCCTAATAAAGAAGAAGAGATATATTCAAAAAATGAAACTAATATTATTGAAGAAAAAATTAATAATTTTTTAATAAAAAAAGGAGTAAATAAAAAATTTAGACTAATCTTACCTAATGATGAAAGCTCTTTTCACGACACTAAATCAGGGGGGATAAGTTTACATTCTATAGAAAGTGAAAATAAGTTAAATGAATTTACTGGAAAAGTTAGTAGAGAAATTTTTAGATCTAATTTAATTATAAGTGGATGTGATCCTTTTGAAGAATTTAGTTGGATAGGAAAAAAAATCCAAATAGGAAGTTTAATTTTTAAAGTATTCAAAGCAATTCCTAGGTGTAATGCAGTAAACTGCAATCTAGATAAGGGTATTTATGATCAAAATATTTTGAAAATTTTACCAAAATTAAACTCTATAGATATACCTTCTTTCGGTATAAAATTAGAATTAATTTCAAATGGAGGAGAAATTACAGAAAATGAAGAAATTAAAATTATTAATTAAATTCTTTTTCCAAAATTTCACCAACCATAATGGACATCATAATTCCCCAACCTCCTCCACCAGATGCTAAATAAACTTTATAATTTAATTTCTTAATTATTGGAAGATCATTGTCTACAGAAGGCCTCAAACAAGCAGTTTGGCTATGGAATGGGAATTGTTCAATTCCATTATACATTTTTGAAGCTTTATTCATTAATTCAGATGTAGCACTAGTAGTTATAGTTTTATCAAATCCTTTATCTTCAACTGTTGCTGCTATCCAAATTAAACCATCTCTTTTTTTTATAAGTGAACAAGGTCCATGAAGATGCAAATCAGTAAATTTATTATTTGGGTCTTTTAGTTTAACGATTTGTCCTTTTGATGGATATATATCTATATTTTCAGACTTCCCAATTAATTCATTTGCCCAAGGACCAGTTGCAATAATAAGTCTTTTAAAACTATAAGTATTATTATCACTTAACAAAAGTGGATTATTACTCAAATTATTTATCCCTAATATCTCATCATGAATAATACTCAAACCTTTTTTTCTAGAATCTTCTTCCAAATAATTTTTATATTTTTTAGAATCTAAAAAAATCGTCCCATTAAATATAGATTTTGCGTTATAAAAATCATTATTTAGACAAGAAATATCATTATTTATAGTGGATAAATTTTCTATTGAAAAAAAATTTCTTTCAGGATCAATTTCAGAAATTACATTATTAATAGAATTAAATTGGCTTTCATCTTCATAGAAATGAATAGTAGGTCGAATTTCAAGATCAATAAATTCCTTAACATTATTATGAAGATTGATAAATTTTTTATAAGCCTTTAAGCTTTTTTTTGCAACTTCAATAGGTTTTGTTTCATGCCCATGACCTGCTCCTCCTAAAATAGGGTCTACCCTACCTAAAGCATTAGAAGATGCTTCATTAGGATTTTGATATTTATCAATAATACAAACTTTTTGGCCTAAATTTAATAAATATGAAGCAATCGATAAACCAAAGATACCAGATCCAATTATTAAATTTTCAGTCTTTATATTCATCAATCAGTGTGCCCTCCAAAAGCATTTCTCATTGCAGTTAGAATTTTACCTGAAAAAGAATTCTTATTTTTAGAATTAAACCTCTGAGAAATAGAAGCATAAATACTTGGTATAGGAACTGATAGATCAATAGATTCCTTAATTGTCCATCTGCCTTCTCCTGAATCACTAACCTCAGCACTAAAATTAACTAATTTTGGATTTTTTTTCAACTCGTCAGAAATCAAATCTATTAGCCAGGATTGTACTACAGATCCCGTTTTCCAATTATATGATATTTCATCTAATTTCAAATTAAATTCTTCTTTTTTTTCTAGGATTTCAAGACCTTCAGCTATTGATTGCATCATTCCATATTCAATACCATTATGAATCATCTTAACGTAGTGACCTGAACCTGATTTACCAACAAATAAGCCGCCTTTAGACTCACTTGTAGATAATGCTGAAAAAATATCTTTGATTTCTAAATATATTTTCTTTTCTCCACCAATTGTTAAGCAAAAACCATTTTTTAATCCCCAAACTCCCCCACTAGTTCCACAATCAATAAAATTTATATTTTTGGAATTAGAAATTTCTGAGTTATTTATAGTATCTTTATAATAACTATTTCCTCCATCAATGATTATGTCTCCAGGATTTAAAATTTTTACTAATTTTTCAACTGTGCTATTTGTAGGTTCACCACTTGGAACCATTAACCAAATGATTCTCCTCGAATTAAATTTATTTACTAAAGTATCTAAATCATCTGTAGTTTCAAAAGAAAAATTATTAGTTGACGAAATATTAATATTTTGATCATAACCATAAACAGTAAAATCATTCAGACTTAACTTTTCTGCAATTTGACCACCCATTTTACCTAATCCTACAACTGCTATTTCCATTTTTTCTCCTTTTATTTAAATTATTATTAATTTGATTTTTTTAAAAGTAATTAGAATTTTTATATTTTTAAATTGTAACCATACATGATAAATCTGTTTATATTAATGTAACGGTATCATAAAATATTTATATGAAATTAGAAAATATAGGTCTTATAGGATTTGGTGGTTGGATTGAGTCAGCATATTTACCTATATTAAATTCAAAAAATAAATCTATAAAAGCTATAGCTACTAAAACCGAAAACACACTTATAAAAGCAAAAAAAATATTAGGAAATGATTGTTTTTATACAAATGACTATAGAAAATTACTCAGCAGACCTGATATTGATTTGGTAATTTTGAGTGTTCCTGATGAACTTCATGAAAAAATAATGAAGGATATTATTAATTCAAAAAAGAATTGTATTTTTGAGATGCCTTTATCAGAAGAAATTAATTCATCTAAAGAATTAATTTCTTTAATGGATAAAAGTGAAAATTTTTTTATACCTAATTTAGAAGTATCTTACTTACCTATAATTAAGAAATTAAGTGATTATAAGAATGATAAATCATTAGGAAATCTACTTAATATTCATATGGTCATGAATGCTCCAAAATGGGGTCCAACTCCTAACTTAACAAAATCTGTATATTCTATTTCACCATGGTATATAGACCCTTTAAATAAAATAAGTGAAAGTCTACCTAGTAGAGTTCTATCTATTGGTGAAAAATCTCCAAAAAGTTTTTCTGAATCTAGAGCAAATATTATATTAGATTACGATACTCATTGGGCATCGTGGAATTTCAATATTGAATCTTCTAAAGAATGGGAAGTCATTATTACAATGACTTTTGAGAATTCAGAAATAATAACTGACTTAATTAACTCTGAAATAACTATTTACGAAAATGAAAAAAAACTTCCAAAAATAAAAATAGGCCATAGTATATGGCCAGGTATGAATAATTTCTTAAGTTATGTAGAAACTACAGATAAATTTAATAATAAAACCACTAAAGACTTAATGAATATATCTAATGCTTTGCAAATATCAAATAATTCTAACAATTGGCAGTCTGTAGAAAATATAAATTAAATCAAACTACTTACTGATCTTAGAGCTTCCTTCAATAGATATATTTGGCAACCAATTTAACCATTTAGGTAAGTACCAAGCTCTGGTACCAAGAATTTTCATAACACTAGGTACAAGAATAGATCTAACTATCGTTGCGTCAATTAACACTGCTGAACCAAGCCCAAATCCCATTGATTGGAAAAATGAAATTTTACCAAGAGAGAATCCTCCAAAAACAGCAACCATAATTAATGCTGCTCCAGTTATAATACTTGCTGTTTTTCTCAAACCAAATGCAACAGAGTCATCAGAAGAATTAGTATCATCAAAATTTTCTTTAATTCTACTAAGCATAAAAACATGATAATCCATCGATAAACCAAATAGTATGCTAAACATAAATATTGGTAACCAGAATTCTATTTGGTCAACCTGCTCAAATCCAAAAATATTGATCATAAATCCTTTTTGGAAAACAAGAACCAGTAAACCATATGCTGCTCCAACAGATAATAAATTCATAATTATAGATGCAATAGAAATAGTTATAGATCTAAAAGCAAATAGCAGTAAGATAAGACTTAGAGCTAAAACTATACCTATAACATAAGGAAAATATTCATCTGTCATTTTAACTTGATCTACAACTTCTGCAGTTTGTCCTCCAACAAAAATTTTATACTCAGTTTCTGGAATCCCTTGAAATGCTAATGGAATTAAATTTTCTCTAAGTTTTCTGATTGAATTTAGAGCATCTTGGTCAAATGGATCACCAGGTATTCTTGAGGTTAATTCTGCATAATTTACTGAAGGCTCAGTTATTATTTCAGGAGCATTAAATCCTGAATCTTCAATAAGAAGAGATTCAAGATTTTCTATTGCATTTGAAATATTTATTGATTCTATATTCGCATCTATTACAATATTTGCAGGAGCATCTGAACCAAAACCAAATTTTTCATCCAAAAGAGAAAAACCTATTTTTACAGGTTCTTCATCAGGTAAAGCAGATATACCTCCACTACCTTTTTCTAAATCTAAATAAAAATATGAAAGAAATAATAAAAAACAACCTGCTAGAGTCATACTTATATATGGCCATTTCATTACTTGAATTGTTACTGTATTCCAAAAACCAGCTTCCTCCTTATTATCATCATTATTAGGTGAAAGAATTTTTAGAGAAAAACCTTTCTGGCGAAGTAAAGATATTATTATAAGAATTAATAGTACAGCAAAAGAAACAATTAGTAGTATAGGCCCTAAATCTTGTGTCAATGCAACAAATAAAAAACCAGTTAGATATAGGATTACTGTTATACCCTTAGGTACATAAAAACTGTTAACTTGATCACCCAAAATTCCTAAGATTGATGGAAGTAATGTTATACCGGCTAAAACAGCTACAAAAACTACTATAATAGCCCCTACTCCAAAAGCTTGAAAGGTTTTTTCTGGAATAATAAATAATCCAACTAAAGCTAAAACAACTGTCATTCCACTAAACATAACAGCTCTTCCTGCAGAACTTCCAGAGCTTATTATTGCATCTATTTTTTCCAATCCTTTTAATCTTTCTTCTCTATATCTTGAAAGTATAAAAAGGCAATAATCAATTCCTACTGCTAAGCCCATCATAGACATAATATTGGGAACGAAATCATTTAATGAAATAAACTGACCAATAATTGCAACCATTCCAATTCCAACAAAAATAGAAACAACAGCTAAGATAACAGGTATAAATGCTGATGTGACTGAGCCAAATACTAAAGCTAAAATAATAAGAGCAACAGAGATACCAATAGTTTCTCCTGTGACTAGATCTTTTTCAGCTAATTCTTGAAAAGTATATTCAATGGAGGCTGTTCCAATAAAATAATACTTGAAATCTAAGTTAGAGTAATCTTCAGTTAAATGTATTAGAGGAGAAACTAATTCTCCTTTGACGAAAGGTGCAGAAATCATGACAGTTGAGCCATCTGGTGAAGGATTTACTTGATAATCCTTTAGTAGACCTACGTTTTCATTAATTCCAGACTTATTTACTTCTTCTTGGACTTTTTCAAAAAAACCGTTAGCTGAAGATAAAAATTCTTCAGATGGAAAGAGATAATTCTCAGAAGTGATTACTAATAAATTATCAGAACCTTTATTAGTTTTTTCTTCTTGAAAATCTGGATTAGATTTATTTAGCTGAGACCACTTATCATTTTTTAAGTTTTTAGCAAGATTAAACTCAAGATCTTTTGTAGGCCCCTGGCCTCCATTCAGAGCAGTATCCAGAAAGTTTTGAGAAAAAATACCAGCTGCTACTACTACTAATAACCATATACCTATAACTATAAAAGGTTTTCGAGCACAAAAAGACACTATGGAATGTAAAGACATTTTTTTTCCTTAAGAATTTTTTTGATAGTTTTCAAAAAGTAACTATTAATATTCTACTCTTAAATAACTAGGGTTTTTATTTAATATATTAATAAAGTGTTAAATTAAATTAGAATCCTAGCTTATTAAAATTAAGCTATATATACAATTATGATATATAAATAAACAAAAAAAATATTTTGATTGAATTACTTAAAGAATTTTTTCCTTTATGGATATTTATTATTTTAATGGTTAGTACTCCAGGTCCAGCTAACTTAATAATAATGTCTTCAGGAACTCAAAATGGATTTATAAAATCAATTCCTTTCACTTTAGGCGTTATTTCTGGAAAGATATTATTAAACATATCTTTATCTCTAGGGTTAGGAGTAATTTTATTTGAATACGAAATAATTTCAAAAATATTATCTTATGTATGCCTTTCATATATGGTTTGGCTAGCATTAAAAGGATGGAATAATCATAAAAACCTAGAAGGCAAAAATAAGATAATGAAATATAAGGATGGACTTTTAGTTCATCCATTGAGTCCAAAAGCTTGGGCAATGTGCTTAATTGCTTATTCAGAAGTTACATCAAATTTTGAAGGTTTTTTTCAAATATTTTTATTAATACCACTAAGTTTTTTAATCGCACAATTAATTTTTCATAATGCATGGTGTTTTGCAGGATCGATTTTAAAAAAAACTATCGGTTCAAATTCTATATTAAATAGAACTCTCATAATCTCTACTATATTAATTGTAATTTGGGCAGTATTTTTTATATAAAAATACTACATAAATTAAATATTAAAAAATT
>JAACCT010000073.1 GCA_009937255.1 Dehalococcoidales bacterium | reverse complement strand
TTTGGTGTGTTAACTCCATCTTATGCTATGGGTGACCATATCCTAGATAGACTTATTTCAAAAGCTGGATTATCATTTAGTAAGATTAAATAACAATCTCTTTACAATTTAGTAACGGTTAAGCATCAAAATTATTATGAATTGGTTTATCTTTGCAAAAAATTTAAGACCTAAACCATAATTAATGAAAAACCTGATAATTTCTTTAACAATTTTACTAAGTTCTTTAGTAGTTTCTGCAAATGAAACTGATCCGAAAATTTACGGATATTGGCTAAACAATGACAGTGAAATTTTACTAATTCAAACTAATAATACTTTTTCTAGAAGATCTCAATCTGAAGTGCTTGCTAAAGGTGAACTAATAATTGGAGACGACAATATTAGCGTATTGAGAAGTGATACAGGAGAAGAATATACATTAGAATATTTCTTAGGAGAAAAGACTCTAGTAGTGAAAAAACCCAACTCTGAAGAGGCTTGGCTTTTCACAAAAATAGGTGACTAAATAAATAGCTTTTATTTAGCCTTTATTTGATTTAAGCAAGTAAAGTGAAGATATTAATGTAATTGGAAGCCAATTTCTATTTCTATTACAATAAATTAAATGCTTTGTTGTTTTTGGATTGTATAAGCTTTTATTTTTTGAATTATTAATAATGTCAAGTTTAGAAAGACTATCATTATCATCAGTTATAATTTTATTTGAGAAATAATTTATTAAAGTAACCGGGATTTTGCTATATCCAAGCTCTTTAAGGGCAGTGTATCGATGATGACCATCTATTATTAGATTAGATTCATTACACATAATTATAGTAGATATAATTATATCATCATTTTTATACTTCAAATTATTTTTTAAAATATCCTTTTTATCTAGAAGAACTTTTTCGTGTGGAATAAGCAGATTAACATCAACTTCTTCAATTCCTGAAACAATATCTTTATCTACATTTATTGAATACATAGCTTATTCATTTAAAATTGCCTCTGCTTCTATTTCCACCAAATAATCATCCCCAACTAAGTTGGCTTGAACTAAAGTATTAGCAGGGTTTATATCTTTAAATCTTCTACCATGAGCTTCAGCTATTTTTTGCCAATCATTGATGTTTTTAACAAAAACTCTAGTCCTGACTACATCTTCTAATCTGCCCCCTAATGATGAAATAGATGCCTCAATTTTATCAATTATAAAATCTGTTTGAGCAATGGGATCTTTTATTCCAATTACCCTATTTTCGTGTGTAGCAGTAGTTCCTGACACAATAATTCTATTACCAAATTTAACTGCTCTAGAATAGCTGGCCATTTTCTCCCAACTTGTATTACTTGATATGTTTTTTCTCATATGATTAATATTTTTGACCTCGTATACATTTGGAATAGAGTCAAGATGATGACTCAAATCACCAGATGCAGTAAGAAATGGAGGCTTTCTATATTCATCGCCACAATCTCCTGGAACTCTAGTTAATAAATTTAAGGATTTAGAAATTAAATTATTTTCTTCTGTGGAAAGAGTAATATTTGATATTTCTTTATGATCTTCTATATGATTGTTTTCCCCAAGTCTTGCTCCAATTATAACTGATGCTACATTAGGGTCCTCACGTATGTATCTGCTAGAGATATTTGCTATGGAGGTATTCTTTTTTTTAGCTATTGAATCTAAATGTTCTAATAGTTTTTGAAATTTATTCCAACCTCCTGTAATATCAATAAACCTCTTATATTTCATTTGAGACCAATTAAGGTTATTCTCTATAACAGGTTCTTTTTTACCAAGCCATCTTTTTGACAAGAATCCTCCAGCTAGAGTTCCAAAAGCAAATAATTTTATGTTAAACTGTTTACATAATTCAGACATTTCAAAACTAGCTCTTCTGTCTAATAAAGAATAACAAACTTGATTGGAAACAATTGGAATTCCAGATGATAGCGCAATCCTTAAATGACTTGTATCAAAGTTAGTTACACCAATATTCTTAACAAGACCTTCTTCTTGTAGATCCTTTAAATAGCTTAAAGCATCTATCCAGCTTGAATCTTGGTAGTGCCACGCATGAAATTGCATCAAATCAATTTGACTCTGATTCATCCTAATTAAGGCTCTTTCTACAGCTTCTCTTGTTGAATCTTTTGAAATTTTTCCTGGTACAGGCACCCACTTAGTAAATAAATTAATTTTATCTGATAGTTGATACTTATTTTTAAAAACTCCTGCAATAATTTCACTTGAACCATAATGATCTGCCATATCAAAAGCTGTGAAACCATTATCAGCGTATGAATTTAAATGACCTGAAGCATTTTCTGGATTTAAAATATTTCCATCTTTCTCCATATCAGCTATTTGCCATAGGCCTATAACAATTCTTGGAATAGTTATTTTATCAGAAAGTCTTACAAATTGATCCATAACTATTCTAATGGTAATTCTCTATATGTATTAATGTTTTTTGTTTTCACTCTATTCCATCTTATTGCAAAATACAAACTTGCTGCTGTCATAACAATCAAGTAAATATAGGTTGAATGAAAATACCATCCATCTACATTTGATGATAGATCCTTAAAGGTATGAATGACTAAAAAGATAAAAATTATAATCGACCCTGTGAAACCAATTAAAACCTGAATTGTTCTGTTTTTTATTATTGTGATATTATTATAAAGTATTGGATTTACTCTCTTAATAGAAATGAGTGTTATACACATTAACAGAAAATTTATCATCATTGCCGTAACCATAATATCAATTCCTAAGAAAAAATCTCCTGCAAAATGAGATCCAAACGCACCTATACTTGCAACAATACCTACATATATTATTGCCCTATGAGGTGTGTTAAACTTAGGATGAATCTCAGAAATTTTTTCAGGAAAAATATTATCCTTAGACCATGCAAACATAAGTCTTGAAACAGATAAAATCATTGCTGGCAAATCATTTATAAGAGCTATTGCAGCACCAATTATAATAAGTATTCCCCAGAAAGGAGGTAACACATAACTTAACAACCCTGGCGCAGTAACATCCTTGGTTAAAGATTCATCTGCAATAAAATTCCATGGAACAATATTATAAACTGAAATAGTAAATAAAATATAATAAAGTGAAACTATGAAAATTGCCAATAAAATTGCTCTTGGAATATTTTTTGTTGGATTTTTAGCCTCGTTACCTGTTTGAGCTATTGCATCAAAACCGATAAAACTTGAAAACATTAAAGTAGATGCTGTTAAAAATATCTTCCAGTCAAATGACTTTTCCAAAATGGGTTCAATGACCCTGCTTTCAGTTCTATAGACAGAATCAATAAAATCATTTTGATCAAAAAGTAAACCAGATATGATTACTATACCTCCTAAGCTAAACATTATAATTAACATTGGAATAAGAGTGTTTCTATATAGTTTCCCTCCAATAATATTTACATAAACAAAAAGCCATATAAATAGAAGTGATATTATTAATCGTATTGATCCTACTTCTAGAAAATTAGAAATATTATAAAATTCTAAATTGAAAAAAACATCACGAATAAATGGAACAATTATATAAGAAATTACACCAATAACAATTGATAAACCAAACCACTGAGAGAAACTTGCTATAAATCCAAGATATGGGCTTAGACCTCTACTTGCATATAAATAGCTTCCTCCTGCTCTTGGCATAGCAGATGATAATATTGCATATGCGAATGCAGCAAATACAGCAGGAATTGCAGCAAATAAAAATGCAGGCACTACATATGGTCCAATTCCAGGTATATTTTTTTGGATCATGAAGGGGATAACATTTATTGAGGCACCCATCATAGAACAAATTCCAGTTGCAGTTATTAACAATAATCCCATTTGCCTGATCAATTTATTTTTCTTCACTATGTTTAAGTTTTAATGGTCCTGCAAAATACATATTATTTAGAACTACTTTTTGTACATTTAAAAAATGTCAACCAAATCACATTGGGAAAAAATTTATACAGAAAAAAGTCCTCAAGAGGTATCTTGGACTCAAGAAACACCAGTAACATCAATTGAATTTTTTGAGGATTTTAAGTTAAATAAAACATCTCCAATAATTGATATTGGAGGAGGTGAAAGTAAATTTGTTGACTATCTTCTTGATAACGAATACCAAAATATTTCTGTTCTTGATATTTCTGAAAGTGCAATCAAAAGAGCTAAAGAGAGGCTTGGTAAAAAATCTGAAAATGTTGATTGGATTGTCTGTGATATAAATGAATTTAACCCTACACAAAAATATGCTTTCTGGCATGACAGAGCTGTCTTTCACTTTTTAACTTCCAAAATTGAAATTAAGAGATATGTTGAAACAGTCAAGTTAAATGCTGAAGCTTTTGTTATAGGGACTTTTTCAACCTCAGGTCCAAAAAAATGTAGTGGGCTTGATATTTCACAGTATGATGAAAAATCTTTGACTAAATTATTTATGCAAGATAATATTTCAATAAAAAGAGTTGAATATATTAATCATACAACTCCTTTTGAAACAATTCAAAATTTTATATTTTGCAGTTTCTCATCTAGATAAACCAATTAAAAACTAAAAATGGAATACAATAAACTGCCTGGAACAGATATTGAAGTAAGTAAAATATGTCTTGGAACTATGACTTGGGGTAGGCAAAATTCTGAAAATGAAGCCTTTGAGCAAATGGATTATAGCTTAGATAAAGGAGTGAATTTTTTTGATACCGCAGAG
>JAACCT010000013.1 GCA_009937255.1 Dehalococcoidales bacterium | reverse complement strand
GCTACATCACCAGTTATTCTCCAGTGATCTTCAACAGCGTGTACTGAACATCTGTCTCCAGCAACACAATTACCGTGTCTATATGGTCCTGTCATTACAGCATTGTTACTTGCCCAGTCAGCACCCATAAGGTCCACGTGGTGAACAGCACCTTGTACAGGAGCAGCACCTAAACAACCGAATTCAGAAAGAGGTAAACAGAAAAATACTGGACTTACCAATCCTACTTCGAATGTCAAATCATCAACAACTGTAGCTTTTGTAAATATAGCTCCAATATCACCAGAATCTGGGTATGAGCTATCAGGATTTACAGTACCATTAACTGTGTTAAACCATCTTACTCTGTCCTCTGCAGTAACAAATCCAAAGTCTGTATCTTCGTATCCTTTTGGAGACTGCCATTTCATTCCAGCGTTAAGCTCGATTGTAACTTTAGTTCCAGCAGGGTCGATAGACCATGATTTTGCCATTTCAGGGGTCATAGCATTACCATTTTCAAATTTGAAAAGGTGTTCTCCAATACCAACTAAGTCAGCAGCAGACCATTTGTAAGGACCTGACCATGGAGTTCCAAATACTGGATCTACTTCATGATGAGCTCTTACAAGTTTTCCGCTAGGACCACTTGGTGCTGATGTTGAAGATGAAGAAGCACTTGCAGCTTTAGTCGCAACATCTGCTTTTTTAGCAGGTGCAGCAGCAGCGGCAGCTTTTGGTGCTTCAGGTTTGGCAGCAGCTTTAGGCGCAGCAGGAGCAGCAGCAGCTTTAGGTGCAGCAGGTGCAGCAGGAGCAGCAGATGAAGAAGTAGAAGAACTACTTTCTGCATCATCGCCTCCACAGGCAACTACAAGAACCATAAGCATTGATACAACAAGCAACCCGGCTAACATACCAGATTTACGTAGTATATTCATACTCATAAAAATTTCCTCCAAACACTTATCCACTAGATTCCTAGTGAATTTGTTTTTTTTTATTGCAGACCATCAATGCTCTCTCTAATTTTATTATTTGAAATCATAAGTTTTGCTAAGTTATTATACTTAGAGCTAATATATGATAAACAAATATTAAAAATACAAATGACCATAGATAAATCTACAGGTTAGACGTAGGGTATATATAATATCCAGGTATGTCAAGCAAATTTTACTTAAAAAATTTAGATTTATAAAGAAACGATTTTGAACTAGAAAAGGGTTGTTATATGTACAAAATTAAATCGCTAGAATTTAGAAGATTTTCAGCTGACCATCATAATGCATCAAGGAATTGGTTAATACCTATTATTAAAACAGATGACCCTAATATTTTTGGGATTGGTGATTCAAGTGCTTTAGGGGATGACAATAGGATAATTGATGAAACTAAATTTTTATTTAATAAATATTTAGTTGATAAAAATCCCCTCGATACAGAAGCATTATGGCTTGCGATGTATAACAACTCTATGCAAAGAGGTGGAAGAATATCTACAACGGCAATTTCAGGAATAGATATTGCCTTGTGGGACATTAAAGGTAAAGCTTTAAATCAACCAATATATAGACTACTAGGAGGATCTTTACGGGAAAAATTAATGGTTTATGCAAATGGCTGGTACTCAAATCCTGGAACTCCTGAAGAAAATTTCAAAGAGGCAAAAAAAGTTATAAAAATGGGGTATAAAGCATTAAAATTTGATCCATTTGGACAAAAAAACTTTTATCGCTTATCTAAAGAAGAGTTTTCATTAAGTGAACAGAGAATTTCTTCTGTTAGAAAATCAGTTGGAGAAGATGTAGAAATATTAATTGAAGGTCACGCAAAGTTTAATCTTATGAACGCTATTAAAATTTCAGATATGATAAAAAAATATAATCCATTATTTTTTGAAGAACCTGTATCAGAAGAAAGAATTGAAGAATTGATAAAGTTGAAGAAAAATACTAATATATCTATTGCAACAGGAGAAAGACTTTATACTAAATTCCCATTTGCAGAAATTGTAGAAAAAAACGCTGCAGATGTTCTACAACCAGATATTGTCAATGCAGGTGGTATAACAGAATTAAAAAAAATCTCTCATATTGCTGAGGCAAAACATATAACAATTGCACCTCATAATACTTGCTCACCGGTTGGTGCAATTGCTGAAATGCATTTGAGTAAATCAATTCCTAATTTTGAAATTATGGAATATCATGCTGAATTTTATTCAAAACAATACTTTACAGTTTTTAGTGGCTTCCCAAGGCAAAAGAATGGCTTTGTTACAATATCAAATAAACCCGGTTTAGGTTTGGAACTAAATGAGAAAGAAATAAAAAAATACCCTCCTTATAAAATTACAGATGCTAAAAATGGTGCTTTTAAAACAATATAAATAATATAAAGGAAAAAAAATGATAGAAAATACAATATTAAAAAAAAATAAAGAAGGGAAAAAAGCAAATGTATTTGACTTAACATTCCCTTCTTTACAATTAGTAGAACTAGCATCTCATGCCGGTTTTGATGGAATAAATTGTGATGGAGAACATGGAAATTTTTCGCCAGAATCTATAGATGATATTTGCAGAGTAGCTAATGGATATGGAATGTCTGTAATAGCAAGAGTTCCTGATAAAAGCCCTTATTGGATTAATTTATTTTTAGATAGAGGAATTCAAGGAATTGTCGGACCTCATGTTGAAACTAAAAAAGAAGCTCAAGATTTTGCAGATGCATGTTTATTTCCTCCTGATGGGAACCGATCTTGGGGAGGAGGCAGAGGAACTGAATTTAATGATGACATAAAAATAGATGAGTACGGTGGAAAGTTAGAATTTGCTAAATGGACTAATAAAAATATGCTAGTTATTGCCCAAATAGAATCTGTACCTGGTTGGGATAATCTTAATGAAATACTAGATGTTATAGGACTTTCAGGTATAACTGGTGGTCCAAATGATCTTGCTGCTTCAATGGGTATACCAGGAGAACCTAATAATCCCAAAAGAGAAAAATTGACTATTGATATTGATAATACTGCAAGATCAAAAAATAAGTTAGTTCAACTGGATATAATGAGAAATCTAAGTATTCAGAACCTAATGATCGAAAATGGTAGAAAATTTGTTAATGAGGGAAATTAATGAAAGATATATCTAATTTATACTTGGGAGAAAAAAAAATATTATTACATGGTGATTACTTAAGGTATAAAAATAGTGAAATTGAAAATAACGAAGTCTTAATTAGTAAAATCAACAGTATTGTAATTACCAAATTTAAAAATCAATATAATAATCTTTTTTGGTCAGGAACTGGTTTTTCTGCATCATTAGTTTCTTGGTTTTTTTTAGAAGAAAATTTTTTTAGCACTGTTTTGTCAATTATCTGCTTAATTAGCGCAATATTTTTTTTGTTAGCTTACTTTTTGATTTCTAATTATTTTTTATTAGAAATCAAAAGTACTAATAACATAATAAAAATTGAGTTCCCCTTTTATAAAATGAATTTAGTAGAAAAATTTAAAAAAGTACTAATTCAAAGAATTTAAATTTAGTAAATTTTATAAAAAATTTAATTGAGGCATAGCATTAATCTCTTTTGGCTCATCTGTAAAATTGCCAGCCAAATAATCGACTAAACCTCTACAAGCTATCATTATGCCATTATCAGTACAGTGTTTTCGTTCAGGAAATATTACTTCTACATCTTGATTATTTTCAAAATTTCTTCTTAAAAATCCATTTGCAGCTACTCCACCCGAAACTAGGATCGTTTCGCAATTATACTCTTCAGCAACAGCAACAGATTTAGTTAAAAGAACATCTAAAACTGATTGCTGAAACGCATTTGAAATATTAGCTATTTCAATTGATATTTCATGATCCTTTAATTTATTATCATATATTTTTTCTTGAGCTAAATTCTTTGTCGCTGTTTTTAATCCACTAAAACTAAATTCACTATTATCATCTAACCATGCTCTAGGAAGCTTATAATCATTTCTCTCAGATTTTTCTGCCCATTTTTCAATTATTGGACCACCTGGATAACCTAATCCTAAAATTCTTGAAACTTTATCAAAAGCTTCTCCTACTGCATCATCTCTAGTTTGACCAATCATCTTGAAGGAATCATAATCATTCATTAAAACTAGTTCAGTATGACCACCAGAAATTATTAGAGATATACAAGGGAAAATATTATTTTTTTTATAATTAAATTTCTCCTCTTCTATGAAACATGCTGAAATATGGCCTTCTAAATGATTAACTCCTATAAGTGGAACATCAAGTGATAATGAAAAAGCTTTAGCAAAATTTAATCCCACTAATAATGACCCTGCAAGACCGGGACCGTTAGTTACTGAAATTGCTTTAATATCTTTTAATTTAATTTTGGCTTCTATGATGGCTTCTTTTACAACTTTATGAATATTAATTAAATGAGCTCTTGATGCTAATTCAGGGATTATACCTCCATATGGAGCATGAGTATCAATTTGAGATGCAATTATGCTACTTAGTATATTCCCTTTAGAATCAACAATTCCACAAGCTGTTTCATCACAAGATGTTTCTATTCCAATTATTGCCATTTTTAATCCTTCTATTTTTTTTTAAGGCGACTTTAAATATATATTAATTTAGATTAATTTAGTCTAATTAATATATGGAGATTAAAAAAACTGCTAAAAGAAAATTTTTCTTACTTTTTGCCTTATTAGGTTGTTTTTTCGCGTTTTTTCAACCAACTTGTGGTGCCTTTACAAGAGTAACGGATTCAGGAGATGGTTGTCCAGATTGGCCAACATGTTTTGGCTCTTGGATACCTCCCTTTAATGATATTCATGCTGTAATAGAGTGGAGTCATAGAACATCAGGAACTCTTTTTGGATTAGTATCAATAATGCTAGTGATTACTTCATATATTTTGTATAAAAAATTTAATCCTACAGTAAAAATTTATTCTGTTGCTTTGGTTCTAATTATTATAGTTGGCGGAATCGGAGGTCTAGTAGTTTTATCAGAATTAGATCCTGCTATTCGAACAGTACATTTAGCTGGAGCACAAGCTGTTGCTGCATTAATGGTAGCCGCATTTGTTATAGAAACAATTAGCCCGCAAAAAAAGATTCCAAAAAATATCAAAGTTATGATTTATATTACAGCTGTATTGGCTATTTCATCTCTTCTTTCTGGTGCTTATGCTGTTTGGCAAGGAGCTGGTGCTGTTTGTTACAAATGGCCACTTTGCAGTGAGTATATAATCCCAAAATATACTAATCAATGGATACATATGACACACAGACTTATTTCATTAGCTTTATTGTTATACATGTTCAGATTATCCATAATATTAATAAGATTTGGAATTTCTTCAATTTTAGGAAAAATTGGAATCGCTTTGTTAATAAGTGGTATTTTACAAACGGTAATAGGAGCATCAATACCTTTATCAGAATTTACAGTCTGGTCCAGGTCTCTTCATCTAGGATTAGCTACAATAGTTTGGATGGTTTCTTTTTCAATTATAATTGTTATAAGAAATCAAGAAAGATAATAAAATTAATTCAAAATTATCATTAATTAATCAATATTTTTTACTTACTAAACCAAGAGTTTTAACCCTTTTAATATTTACTAGTATAAGTGGTGCATTTCTTGCTAAACAAGGAGTTCCAGGAATAATTGAAATGGTTGGTTTACTTATAGGGGGATATTGTTCTTCTGGCTCAGCTGCTACCTTAAACATGTATTTTGAAAAAGAAGTCGATCAAAATATGGGTAGAACAAAACATAGACCAATAGCTGAAGGAATAATTTCTCCAAAAAATGCACTAATATTTGCGATAATCCTAGCTATAATTTCTTTTTTGAGCTTATTACTTATAAATAATTTACTTTCAGCGCTTTTAGCTTTAGGAGGAGGTTTTTTTTATGTAGCTATTTATACTTTATATTTAAAAAAACGGACTATTCAAAATATTGTTGTTGGAGGCTCTGCAGGTGCTTTCCCTCCTCTTGTTGGGTATGCAGCTATAAGTAATACTATTACATTAGAAGCAATTTATTTATTTGTCATTATTTTCTTTTGGACCCCTCCGCATTTTTGGGCCCTAGCAATTATGATTAAGGATGATTATGCTAAGGCTAAAATTCCAATGCTTCCTGTAGTTAAGGGAGTAGAAAATGCTGCATTACAAATATTTCTTTACAGCATTCTTCTGATTTTAGTAACAACTTTAACAATTCTTGTTTCGCCATCACTAGGAAGTATTTATTTAATTAGTTCTTTAGTATTAGGTATTATACTTATCTACAGATCATTTAGGCTTTATAAATCACTCGATAGATCAGAAGCTGTTTCTACTTATAAATATTCATTACTGTATATATTTTTACTTATGACAGCAGTAATGATAGATAGTTCAGTTAATTTTCTAGAATTTTAAAAAAGTTTATTTTTTTACTTGTTCTACTAGAGATGTGAATCCTTCAGGCTCTCTAATTGCTAATTCAGCTAAAGATTTTCTATCTATAATAATATTTTTCTGAGTAAGAAGATTTATAAATTTAGAATATGATAAACCATGTAGCCTTGTGGCAGCATTTATTCTAGTTATCGACAAGCTTCTCATAGTTCTCTTTTTAAGATGTCTATGTTTAGTTAAATAATTCAGAGCATGAGTTAATGACTCTTTAGCTGCTCTAACTCTAGTTCTAGCTGCACCTCTATGGCCTTTGACTTGGCTTAGAATTGCTTTATGTTTTCTTTTGGTGGTCATTCCACCTTTTACTCTAGACATATTTCTCCTAGTTGAATACTAAATCTATA
The DNA here is from genome assembly GCA_009937255.1 of Dehalococcoidales bacterium. Lineage (GTDB taxonomy): Bacteria > Chloroflexota > Dehalococcoidia > Lucifugimonadales > Lucifugimonadaceae > TMED-70. Next base: position 875 of record JAACCT010000013.1, on the reverse strand, counting down.
TGAGATTTTTAATTTTATCTGAAATCCTTGAAGAATCCAGTGCAACTTTACCACCTAATAATCTTTTCACTCTCTTAGATTTTTTCCTTCTAAGATGACTTTTAGGACCTTTTGTTCTAACAAGCTTCCCTGTTCCAGTAACATGAAATCTTTTTTTAGCTGCTTTATTTGTTTTAATTTTAGGCATAATAATTCTCTATTATATAACTTATTTGAAATAACTTACTATTTTTCTTTACTCTTCATCGTACCTTGTGGCAAAGCAGGTGAAACTACTAAGCTCAAAGTTCTTCCTTCATTTGATGGCCTTTTATCCAATTTAGCCATATCTTTTACTCCTTCTGCAACTGATCTTAATACTTTCATTGCAAAATCTGGATGAGCTTGTTCCCTTCCTCTCAAAACTACAGCAACCCTAACTTTAGACCCATCATCTAATAATGATCTAACTTTTTTTATTTTAAGTTCAACATCATGCTTCGAGGTACCTGGTCTAAGCCTAACTTCTCTTTGCGTTTGAGTAGTTTTAGCTTTATTTTTTTTGTCTCTTTTAGAAATGTTGTATTTAAATTTTCCATAATCTAATAATCTACAAACAGGAGGGTCTTGATTTGGAGAAACTTCAACTAGATCCAATCCATTATCTATTGCCATTTGCAAAGCTTCACTTGTCTTCAAAATTTTAGAGTTTGCTTGATCATCACCAGATATCAGACGCACTGAGTTAGTTCTTATCCTCTGATTAACTCTATATTCTTTGGCTATTTTTTTTCTCCTGTATAAAGACTATTTAAATAAAAATTTACTCATCTATAGTATCATAAGTATTTAATTCTTTAGTTATTTTAAAATAAAAATATATAAATATTATTACT
>JAACCT010000072.1 GCA_009937255.1 Dehalococcoidales bacterium | reverse complement strand
TTTAATTTTTTAACTGAATCTTTTTTTGGATTTTTATTAAAAAACTGGATATTTTTTAAAGGATTATCTTGACCTCTTTTTCTCCAAAGATAAAATATAAAAACTACCAAAAATAATATAAGAGATATTAGAAATATTCTATATTTATCGTAAGGTAATTTAATTTTTTTTATAGGTTTATCTTTTTGAATATTAACAAAATTACTGTCAATAACTGATTCAATTTCTATATGTATAGAATCTGTAGTAAATATGGTTGAACCTGTCGAATCTGGAAAATTAATACTAAGAAAATATGGTGGTATAATAGCTTTACCTGTATCCCAAAATGTTATCTCAAAACCAATGGATAGAGACTGGTCTAGAGTATCTATTTTTGAATTTTTAATTAATACTTTTGAAGAATCAGCTGCCCACAATAGAGAGTCAGACCATGTCATTTCTTCAATAGAATAATATTCATCAAGATTATTTAATTTAATATCAAGATTTACAGGATATCCAATCTGAGTTTTTTGAATATCTGTATTATAGGTTAAAGTTGCTTCATTCGAATTGTTCGTACAGCTAAAGAAAGAAAAAAATAGAATTATAATAACTCTCAGCATGAATTAAGTACGTTTAGCTCTTCTTTTAAAGAAACGAGTTAGTGATTTAACATAGTCTTCATTTGTTCCCACTTGTATTAAATCAAATCCAATATTCTTACATTTTTGTGCAAAAGTATTTAACCTTTCAGAAAAATCTTTTGAAAAATTATCTCTTATTTTTTTATTAGATGTATCAATCCAAACTCTTTGATTTGACTCCGAGTTGTGAACTTGAATTAGGCCTAAATCTGGAAATTCTTTTTCAAAAATATCATATATTTGAACCCCTATTACATCATGGTTAAAATTTAAATACTTCATTTCTGTCCAAAAATTTTCATCTATAAAATCTGAGATCACAAACATTACATTTTTTCTTTTAGAGATTTTACTTGCAAATTCAAGTGCTTTTTTAATTGATGTCTGATTTTGCTTCTTGTCATAATTATGATTTACTAGGTCGGTGATTAAGCGCAATACATGGGATTTTCCCTTCTTCGGAGGTATATACTTTACGATATCATCACTAAATAGAATCAATCCAACCTTATCATTATTTTTTATAGCAGAAAAGCCCAACATTGCTGCAATTTCAATACCTAAATCAATTTTTAGCCTACTCTTAGATCCAAAGACACCAGAGCTGCTAACATCAATAAGAAGTAAGACTGAAAGTTCTCTTTCTTCTTCAAAAACTTTAATATGAGGCTTACCCGTTTTTGCCGTAACATTCCAATCAATAAATCTAATATCATCTCCATATTGATATTCTCTTACTTCAGAAAAAGTCATTCCACGACCCTTAAAATTAGAATGATAATCTCCTCCAAAAAAATCATTTACAATATTTTTGGTTCTGATTTCTATTTGTCGAACTTTTTTTAGTATCTCTTTAGACATGAGTTAAAATTATGGGACAGGAATTTCTTTAAATAATTGATCAATTAATTCTTCTGATGTGATTTCTTCTGCTTCAGCTTCATAGGATAGTAGCATTCTATGTCTTAGGACATCTTTTCCTATATATCTTACATCTTCTGGAATAACATATCCTCTTCCATCGATAAATGCTTTTGCCTTAGCTGCTAATACTAAATTAATAGAAGCTCTAGGGGAGGCTCCGAAACTAATTAAGTCTTTTAGTTGACCTAACTTAAATTGCTCAGGATTTCTTGTAGCAAATACAATATTTAAGATATAATCTAAAATTTTAGGTGCAATGTAAATATCATTAATAAGCGCTTGGGCTTCTAATATAGTTTTAGAGTTTACTACGGATTTTTGCTTTGTCTCTATGTTAGTTTTTGCTACTCTAGATAAAATTTCTTTCTCTGCCTCCATCGACGGATAATCAACAATGACTTTTAACATAAAACGATCTACTTGGGCTTCAGGTAACGGATATGTTCCTTCTTGATCAATAGGATTTTGTGTAGCTAAAACAAGAAAAGGTAAATCAAGCTTAAAGGTTTCTTCGCCGATCGTAATTTGTCTTTCTTGCATTGCTTCAAGCAAAGCGCTTTGAACTTTAGAAGGAGCTCTATTAATCTCATCTGCAAGAATAATATTAGAAAAGATAGGTCCTTTCTTTGTCATGAAATTACCAGTCTTCTGGTTATATATTAAAGTTCCAAGTAAGTCAGCTGGTAGCATATCTGGAGTAAATTGAATTCTTTTAAATTCAGCATTAATTAAGTTGGCTACAGTATTGATAGTTAAGGTTTTAGCTAAACCAGGGACTCCTTCTAATAAAATATGTCCATTAGATATGACAGATATTAGAATTTTATCTATAAGCTCATCCTGACCAACGATAACTTTCCCAATTCCCTCTTTTAAATCCTTAATAAATATTGATTTCTTTGCAATTTTTGCATTCAGCCGATCTAGTGCATCCTTATTCATCATCTTCCTTTTTTATAATATGTTGAGTTTCAAATGTACTATTTGTTAACGGCACTAAAAACCCATGACTTTTTTTTATATTTAGCTCTCCGACTAAATCTAATACATTTTTTCCAGAGATTGAGACCCTTAAATCTGTTATCCCATTAAGATTGCCATTTTCTTCTTTAGCAAAAAATATATCTGTTCCATTTACTATTAAATTTAAATATGGTTCCGATATTTCTTGAAAATCAATAGATCCTGCAATCTGTAGGTTCGGTTCTTTTTGGAGTTTTAATCTTACTTTGGGGTTGGTAACAGAACCCAAGAGATTAACCTGACCTATATTATCAATAATATTAAGATCTAAGCTCAAATTTCTAATAGATTCTGGCTTTAATTCTACTGGGAATCTTTCTAGGTCCATCTTAGTATCTCTTACTCGTAATATGCCATTTAATACTTGAGTATTTTTAGAGCTTGAAGCTTCTTTATCTTTAATATTTATATCAAAATAAACTGATTCATTTTCATCTTGTAGCGAAGTTACTTCTTCAAAAAACTTACCTATATAATAAGCTGGAAAATCTTTATGAGATTCTAAGTCGATAGAATAACTCTGAATATCAGACTTATCCTCGAATTGATTCATATCTAATGTCATAGAAAAATTTCCTATTTCTATATCTCCATCAAATAATACTCCATTATCTACTTTAATACTGAGTGGAAAAAATTGATCACTTTGTGATGGGCTATTATTATCAGAACTATTAAAATTCTTTATATTTAAAACAGGTTCATTGAAATGAATGTTTATACTACCAATTGAAGAGTAAAGTATTTTTTCTGTATTGAAAAAATTACTGCCTAATAACATAATATTAGTATAAGAAAAACTAGTTCTTATAGAGACATTATTTGCATCTATAAAACTATCATTATTTTTATCAATGGTAAGATTTTTTAATAATAGATATACATCAACTCTATCGGTATCAGCAATAAGATTAATAGTTGAAGATGTATCAAAGTCGATATTATACTGCTCCGATAGAGAAGCAACAGCAGAATTTGACTTGTTAATTTTAAACTCAAGTCCTTTTCCTATATATATGTAAAGAGAGATACTGATAATAATTACAAACAGAAAGAAAGTAATTATTATACTAAAAAATGTTTTAAGTATTTTTCTTATTAGACTATTCATTTGTTCAAAAACTAACTATTAATAGCCTAATAAAAAAATCTAAAATCTAATCTTCCACAACTTCAAAGTCTGCATCCTCGATCTTTTTTTCATCTTTCTTTTCAGATGAAGATTCAGGATTTGGCGCTTCTTGCATAGGAGGCTCTTGTCCTTCTGTGGAATTTGC
>JAACCT010000071.1 GCA_009937255.1 Dehalococcoidales bacterium | reverse complement strand
CTATATCAGTAATTTCAAAATAACACCAAACAATATCACCCTCAAATTCCTTACCTACCCAGTTTGCATTATATTCTTTCCCATTTATTCTTAAATGAATAGTCTTGCCAATGTAATCAAAAATAAGACTATCTATTTTATTTTCATCTTTTTTGCTATCAATGAAAAAATTTGATTCATTAATTTGATTTATAGCTTTTTCTAAATCATTTGCAAAAACCTTCATCGACACTTCAATAGCCTTCGAACTACTATCATACTGAAATGAAAATATCGATGAATGAAAAGAGTGTGGAAATATAGAGTTATATAAAAGTAGAAAATATATTAGTGAATGTTTAATTTTATGTTTCATAGTAGATGTTAATCTAAATATATAAATAAAATACTCAATATTTTCAAAAACAGAAAGGCCAGGATTGTTACTAAATAATTTTAAACAAAAAATATTTTTACTATTCATAACGTCTACATTATTTGCACAAATTGAAGATAAGTTCAAACAATTAGACCAAGAAATAGCAACCCCAAACTCATACAGAACTGCAGCTGGTTATCCTGGCCACGAATATTGGCAAAATAAAGCTGACTATACAATTGATGTAAAATTAAATGATGAAAATCAAACTATATCAGGATTTGAAACAATAACATACGCAAATAATTCCCCAGATGACCTTAATTATTTATGGGTCCAACTCGACCAAAATGTTAGAGCAAAAGATTCAGACGCTTACAAGATCTCTACAGGAAAAATGAGAAATAAATTAAATTTTTCATCAATGAAACCAGGTTTTATATATGGAGATAAAGACGCTTTTGATATTCTAAATGATTTTGATGGTGGATTTAACATAGAAGAAGTGGTTGCGATAGATGGAAGAAAACTTAATTATGTAATAAACAAAACAATGATGAGAATAGACCTTGAAAAACCACTAAGGTCAAAATCAAAAACTTCAATTTCCATACGTTGGAATTATAAAGTTCAAGATAGAATGTTCATGGGAGGAAGATCTGGATATGAATTTTTTGAAACTGATAGCAATTATTTATATACGATTTGCCAATGGTTCCCAAGAATGGCCATGTATAATGATGTATACGGTTGGCAAAATAAACAATTTTTAGGAAGAGGAGAATTCACATTAGACTTTGGTGATTATGATGTGCGAATAACAGTACCAGCTGATCATATAGTTGCCTCTACAGGCGAACTACAAAATATGATGGAAGTACTTACAAAAGAACAAATTAATAGATACAAAACATCTAAAACTGCAAAGATTCCGATGATAATAATATCACAGGGTGAAGCGATTAAAAATGAAAAATCAAGAAGCAAAAAAGTAAAAACATGGAGATATAAAGCAAAAAATGTAAGAGATTTCGCATTTACTAGTTCTAGAAAATTTATATGGGATGCTATGGGTGTGAAAGTAGGAAATCGTACTGTAATGGCAATGTCTTACTATCCTAAGGAAGCGAATCCTTTGTATGAGAAATACTCTACTCGGGCCGTTGCTCATACATTAAATGTCTATTCAAAATATACATTTAATTACCCCTACCCGGTTGCAATCTCGGTAGAGGCAGCTAATGGAATGGAATATCCTATGATTTGTTTTAATTATGGTAGGCCACAAGAAGACGGGACTTATTCTGAAAGAATTAAATATGGTATGATAAGCGTTATTATCCATGAAGTTGGACACAATTATTTCCCTATGATTGTCAACTCAGATGAACGACAATGGACTTGGATGGATGAAGGACTGAACACATATTTACAGTTTCTAACAGAACAAGAGTGGGATAAAGACTATCCAAGTAGACGTGGCCCGGCAAAGAATATTGTAAATTATATGAAAGGCGATAAAAATAATTTGATGCCAATCATGACCAATTCTGAATCAATCTATCAATTTGGGAATAATGCCTATGGTAAACCAGCTACAGCTTTAAATATATTAAGAGAAACTATTGTAGGCAGAGAGTTGTTTGATTTTGCATTTAAGGAATACTCCAAAACATGGATGTTTAAACACCCAACACCAAGCGATTTTTTCAGAATTCTTGAAAATGCTAGCGCTATAGATTTAGATTGGTTTTGGCGAGGATGGTTTTATTCAACAGACCCCGTTGATATTTCAATTGATGAAGTAACATGGTATACCTTAGATACTAAAAACCCCGAAATAGAATTACCTCTAAAAAAAATAGAAGAAGAAAATGAGCCCATTCAATCGTGGCAGGAAAAGAACAGTATTGAGATACAAGAAACAATTGTTGAAATAGATGAAGAAGCAAACGACTTTTATGATAAATATGACCCATATGAAGTATCAATTCTAGACAAGGAAGATTTCATCAAGTATCGAGATAGTTCAGTAGTTGAAAATCAAGAAAAAAAGATTTATAATTCAAATTTAAACTACTACGAAATAAAGTTTTCTAATGTTGGAGGCCTTGTTATGCCGATTATATTAGAACTAGAATACGAAGACTTTACTAATTACATTATTAGAATACCTGCAGAAATATGGAGAAAAAATAGAAAACAAATAACAAAAGTCTTTGCAACAAAAAAGCTTGTTAAATCTTTTAACTTAGACCCACAGCTTGAAACAGCAGATATTAACTTGGTAAATAATAACTGGCCTAAGAAAGTAATAAAATCAAGATTTGAGTTATATAAAACTAAAAAACACGGCAGGTGGAAAACCTATAAAGAAAATAAAATGCAACGAAATAACAGATCAAAAAATGAGGAAAAATCTATAAAAAAATAATATTCTAGCTAGAATGATACTCTTGAATAGATTTTACTTTAATTTTATTCTTTGTTCTGAT
>JAACCT010000070.1 GCA_009937255.1 Dehalococcoidales bacterium | reverse complement strand
TTATAATATCTTATTACAAAATTTAATTTTACTTATACTTTAGCTTTATTTTGATAAAAATATGATATTTTAGTGTAATAAACCTTAATATAGAACTATTTATGAATGAACTGAATAAATCTAAAAAACTTTACGAAAAAGCAAAAAAATATATAGCGGGTGGTGTTTCTTCTCAAATAAGAATATTAGAACATTCAGAAGTTCCTCTTTTTATTAAAAAAGCTAAAGGATCAAAAATTTGGGATGTTGATGGAAATGAATATATAGATTATATACAAGGTATGGGTCCTAATATTTTTGGGCATTCTCCTGAATTTTTAAATAAATCTGTTTCTGAAGATATTAAAAAAGGAATGGTTTATGCAGCTCAATTTGACAAAGAAATTGATGTTGCAAAAAAAGCTTTAAGTATATTAGGGGTAAAAGATTGGACCGTAAGATTTGCTTCTAGCGGAACTGAAATAGACCAACTTCTTATACGATTAATGAGAGGTTATACCAAAAGACAGATGTTTATTAAATTTGAAGGACATTATCATGGTGGGCTTGATTCAATAAATTACTCTGTTCATCCAGATTTAGAATATGCTGGAAATGAAGATTCTCCAATACCTGTACCTGAATCTGAAGGCATGGATCTAATGACACAAGAAAATATAATTATTGCTCGATGGAATGATTTAGAACATTTAAAAAAAATATTTGAAAAATATTCAGATAGAATTGCAGGTGTATTGATGGAACCTGTTTTAGCAAATACAAATTGTATAATTCCAGATAAATCTTATATGAAATCTGTAAAAAAATTATGTGAAGAAAATGGATCATTATTAGCTTTTGATGAAGTTATAACAGGGTTTAGGATTTTAAAAGGAAGTGCTATAAAATTTTTTGGAGTAGAACCAGATATAGCGACATTTGCTAAATCTTTTGCTGGAGGTTTTCCGATTGCAATGCTTGCAGGCTCTAGAAAAATAATGGATCTTGTAGGTGAAGGTAAGGTTTACCATGGAGGTAGCTTTAATTCAAATGTAGCTTCTATTGCTGCTGCAAATATTTCGTTAGAAAAAATGTTAAAAGATGAAGGTTTTTTTGAATCCCTTGAGCAAAAAGGTAGAGTTTTAATAGATGGTATACAAAAAATATCTAAAGATTTAAACTCTGATATTCATGTACAAGGATTGGGTTCTGTTTTTTCTATTTCATTTACTGATAAAGATCATATTAAAGATTGGAGAGATCATTTTAATTTTTGTAATGAAAAAAAATATAAAATCTTTTGCGAAATAATGTTTAAAAAAGGAATTAGGCTTTCTTCTAATGGTAGAGTGCATCTATCTACGTCTCATAGTCTTGAAGATATTGAAGAAACTCTGAAAAAAATTAAATTATCACTAATTGAATTGAAAAATTATAATTTTTAAAAAATATAAATTGAGTTACTAAATAATGATTAATTATAAATGGATTGCATTTCTAGCAGTAGCTCTTTCACTATTTGTAAGTGTTACAAGTATGGGAGCAATACTAATTTCACTAAAAGATATTTCTGTATCATTTAATACTACAATTCATCAAGTTTCTTGGCTAGTAATAATTCATTTATTAACAGTAACTGCGATTTTATTACCTGCTGGTAATTTTGCAGATAGATTTGGGAGAAAAAACATTCATTTATTAGGGATAGTTTTTTTTATTTCAGGAACAATTTTAGGTTTTTTTGCAACTTCATTTATATTTTTAATGTTTTCAAGAGTTATTATGGCAATTGGTTCTGGGATGGGACAAGCTGTAGGTGGTGCAATTGTTACAGCTTTATTTCCTGAATCTGAAAGAGGTAAATCTTTAGGAATGATGAGTACAAGTGTAGGTTTAGGTCAAACTGCAGGGCCTGTAATTGGAGGAGTGTTAGTTTATAACTTTGGGTGGGAGTCTGTTTATTTATTCTTAATATTTCCAATGTTAGTAGCATTTATTTTAGGTTATTTTTTATTAAAAAAAGATGATTTAGATATTAAGCAAAATAATCTTAAAGCTGATTTATTTGACCTAAAAGGAACTTTATTTGGTATTTTTTTTATTATAAGTCTTATAGTAGGACTTAAAAACTTATATTTTCAAAATATTCTTTCAAATTATGCTTTAGTTTTTTTATTATTTTCTTTTCCATTTGGATATCTTTTTGTGATAACCGAATTAAGAACATCAAATCCTATATTAAATTTTTCATTATTTAAAAAAAGAGATTTTTCTATAGCTGTTAATACGAGATTTTTTGCATTTATTGCTATGTCAGGCAACATGATTATGATGCCAATTTTTTTAACAGGATTACTAAATATTAATGAATCTAAAGTGGGATTAATGTTGATTTTTCAATCATTAGGATTTGCAGCTTCGGCAGCAATTGGAGGAAGATTATCAGATAAGTTTGGAAGAGTAAAATTTATAATTATTGGTCTTATTTTAATTATAATTTCTTATTCCTTGATTGCGCAATTATCAATAAAATCTCCTGTTTGGTTCATAACAATTATTCTTCTTATTGGTGGAATTGGGCAAGGTTGTTGGGGGTCTCCAAATATGGCTCTAACTTATAGTTCTTTAGATAAATCACAATATGGATTTGTATCATCTATCATAAGCTTTATAAGAAATATGGGAAATACTTTTGGGCAAACAATTTCAACTCTTATTCTTTCTACATTTTTAATTCTTGGGGCAGGATATTCAGGTGATATTAGTGGTTTAAGTACTTTAGACGAAAGTTCTATGAATGTATTTTTAAATGCTTGGAAATTTATTTATTATTCTTCAATTATTTTTCTAATTATTTCTCTTATACCTAATATTTTTTTTATGCATAAAAAAACAATATAATTAAAATCATGAAGTTAATTATTTTTATTATATTTAGTGTTTTTTTTATTTCTTGTTAAAACCAAGAAATAAATACTCTTGAACTAAAATCTGAAAATAAAGAAAATGCTATTTCTAATAATGAAAGAAATTTAATTAGAACTTTTGATGATGATTATGCATTATGGGTGGCAGAAGATAATTCTGAAATATATGAAGATTTATCTGAAAACTTAGGATTCTTTTCATCATTTGAAGAATTGAGGCAAACTCAGTACAGAAGTGAAGGAATCATAACTGATCTCACTTCTGTGCAATCAATTGTTAATTCTGGAAAACCAACTTTTCTTGAAGGCTGGAGTGAAACATGTGTATATTGCAAAATGGGAGAAGTAATATTAGGAGATTTGAAAAGTGATTATAAAAATGATATTAATTTTGTTACGGTAGATGTTGCAAATAGATACTTGGAAGATGTTTCAGATACTTTAAGCTATTTTGATATTTTTAGTACTCCCACATATATTTTTTTTGATAAAAATGGAAGAGAAATTGATAGATCAGTAGGATATTCTGCTCAAAAGAAAGAGCTCATGGAAATATTTGAACAAGCTATAATAGAATAATTTATAGATATGAATAAAATTGAAAAACTTTTAAATAGAAATACACTTAGATTAGCTCCTATGGCAGGTATTTCTAATGCTCCTTTTAGGAATATTTGTAAAAAAAATGGATCTGGCTTTGTGACGACTGAAGAAATTGATGCAACTTCACTAGTTTATGATAAATCAGAAAGAACAAAACTGATTACAAACTTTTCAAAATATGAAAAACCTATAGCAATGCAAATATTAGGTTGTGATTCAAAAATATTATCTGAGTCATCCTTAATTTTACAAGATTTAGGTGCGAGTATTATAGATATAAATATGGGTTGTCCTGTCCCAAAAATTACAAAAAAAGGCAAAGGGGCAGCTCTTATGAAAGATATAAGAAAAACTTCTGAAATTATTAATAATTTAAGAAAAGTTACTAAAGTTCCCTTAACTGTAAAAATAAGAAGTGGTTGGGACGAAAATAATATAAATGCTGTACAGTTTTCTCAAATGCTTGAAAGTGAAGGAGTTGATTCAATAGCAGTACATCCAAGAACAAGACTTCAAAGGTATGAAGGAAAATCTAAATGGACAATTATTAAACAAGTAGTAGATGCAGTAAATATACCTGTATCGGGCAATGGAGATGTAAAAACTTATGAAGATGCAGAAAATATGATAGCTCAAACTTCTTGTAAGTCAGTTTTAATAGGTAGAGCAGCTATTGGTAATCCCTGGATTTTTAATAGAAAATATCAAAAACTTGAAGACTATGAAAAAAATATTTATAAAATTAAAACTATAAAAAATCACTTAGAGATGATGAAATTATTTTTTCCAAAAAAAACTTTAGAAATTCAAATCAAAAAACATTTATCTTATTACTCAAAAGGTTTTTATGAATCTAGAGAATTTAGACAAAAAATATTTAGGTCTAGTGCAAATATAGAAGATATAATAAAACTTTTTTTGGATTATTTTGAAAAAAATATGGAGAAAAATAAGCTTGAAAAACTTTCAGTATAAAAAATCTAAGTTAAGGCCAACAACTTCTAAAGTTATTGGTGCAGTTTTTTCAATATTAGGTCATGATAAATTAGAAGAAAAAACTTTTTTAGATTTATATTCTGGGACTGGAGCTATAGGGTTTAAGGCTTTAGAATTTGGAGCTAAAGAATGTTGTTTTGTTGATATAAATATTAGTTTTTTGAAAAAAATTCAAGAAAAAATAAATATATTAGATCTTACTAATAAATCTAGTATTATAAAAGCTAATTGTGAAACCCAGCTAAAAAAAATAAATGGAGTTTTTGATTTTGTATACGCTGATCCACCCTATGATCATAATTCATTTGAAAATATAGTAAATCAACTAATAAATAATAAACTTGTATACAAAAATACTAAGCTAGTTTTTGAACATTCATCTAGACTTAAGCTAAATGAATCTATTAAAATTTTTAATATGATTCAACAAAAACAATATGGTGATTCAATGATTTCTATTTTTGCTCAAAATATAAAGGATTAATTATGGTAAATAGTATATACCCTGGAACATTTGACCCTATTACTAATGGGCATTTGGATATTGTACAAAGAGCTTCCTTATTATTTGATAAAGTCACAGTCTGTATTTATTCAGGGTCTTTAAAAAATGTAATTTTTAATATTGATGAGCGAGTTGAAATGTTTAAAGAAACGTTAGATGATTTGAAAAATATTGAAGTGATTCAATATAGAGATACTCTAACTGTTGATCTAGCTAAACAGTTGAAATCTACTGTAATAATTAGAGGTCTAAGAATTGGAGCCGATTTTGAATATGAAAGAGAGATGGCTCTAACTAACAGAGAAATGAATTCAAAAATTGATACAGTTTGCTTGATTTCTTCCTTAAATTTTCAATATGTTAGTTCTAGTAGAGTTAAAGAAATAGCAGCATTAGGAGGAGACGCGAGCAATCTTGTTCCAAAACATGTTTTAAGCCCTTTAATGCAAAGAATCAATAAATCCGTTTAAAAAATTACAGAATTATTATGTGCAAATAGAATAGAATTTACTTAATTAGGAGGAATTATGAATATTATTGAAGAAATTAAAAATTTAGAACTAATTATAAAAGAATCAAAATCTTTACCTGGGACTTCAAAGGTAATGGTGGATAAAAAAAGATCACTTGAAATTATTAAAGAAGTTATAGCTAATTTGCCAAGTGAGTGTGATGAAGCAGGTATGGTGACTAGACAGAAGGAAGCAATAATTGATCAAGCTGATAAAGAAGCAGCTAGAATAAGAAGTTATGCTGACGAAGAATCTTCTACTATGAGAGAAATTGCTAAAAGAGATGCGGCTGGAATCATTTCAGAAGCTGAAGAAAAAGCTGAAAAAATGCTGCAAGAAACTTCAATAATTGAAGCTGCAAATAAAAGATCTGAAGAAATTATCATAGATGCTCAATCACAATCTGAGAATATAATAACAAATGCTCAACAAGAGTCTAATAGACTACTTGAAGAATCTGAAAAAATTTCCATTGATAGAAGAGATGGGGCAGATAATTATGCCAAAGAAGTTTTATATGCTTTAGAAGAAAGAATTTCTACTATTTTAGGTCAGGTTAGAAGTGGATTAGATTTATTAGATGAACCAGCTGAAAACGTAGGTATTGAAAAGAATTCATAACTACCTCCCGTAGTCATCTTCAATTCTTTCGATGTCGTCTTCATCTATATAGTCTCCTAACTGAACTTCGATAATTTCTAATGGGTCAATTTCAGATATATTTTCTATTCTGTGCGCAACTGTTCTTGGAACTGTTGCAGCCTCTCCTTTTCCAAGTTCTTTTTGTTCTTTTCCTATGGTTATTTTTGCTGTTCCTCTAGCAATAATCCATTGCTCATCTCTATGTTTGTGAGTTTGTAATGAAAGGCGCCCTTTTGGAAGAACAATTAATCTTTTTGCCTGATAGCCAGGACCCTTACATAAAATTTCAAAAGTACCCCAGGGTCTTTTCGTTTTAGAATTCTTTGTTTGAAATGGTAAATTTATAGGATTATTTTCTTGCATAATTTAAAGTTTATTTTCTTCCCATTCATTTTTTAAAATAGAGTAATACACAACATCGCGTCTTATATTTTTTTGTATAACGTGTTTTCTAAACATTCCTTCTTGAACCATTTTCATTTTTTTCATAACAGATTGTGATGGTAAATTCCTTAAATCAGTTTGAGCAAAAATTTTATCTAATCCTAACTCATTAAAACCATAGTTGAAAATCTCATTCACTGCCTCAGGTATTATTCCATTGCCCCAATATTTTTTAGATAAAGAATAGCCAATTTCTGCATGCTTTTCCTTTTGATTTATGTATAAACCAACACTTCCTATAATGTTTTTATTATAGCTAATCATAAATCTAGCATTATCTTTCCAGTCTGAATTTACAGCTTTATCAACAAATTCTTTAACACTTTCTTTAGTATGAAAATCTAAGAACCTATTCCATTCATTATCTAGTGAATATTCTTGAATTATCTCAAGATCACTAATTACAATAGGTCTTAAAATTAGCCTTTTTGTTTTGATTGATATTGGTTTTTCTATATTCATGATTATTTTATTTTACAAAATAAAATAAAATAAAGCTTTCATACTGAAAATATAAACAACTAATTTTTTAATAGAAATCTAATTGTTTATTTTTATAACTAAAAGTCCTTTTATACTCTTAATTGTTTAAATATTGCAATAACTATTTAAATTGCTACTAATAATATACCTACGAAAAAATAACAAAAGTTATAGAATTAATTTTATTACTTATATAGAAATGATATTTTATGGAAAATTTTTCAGAAGACCGTATTATAAATGACAGATTAGAAAAGCTGCAGAAAATAAAGAAGCTAAATATTGATCCTTATCCTAATAGATGGGATAAGGATCGAGTCAAAATTGTTGATGCGATTACATCTTTTGATTCGAATGAAAAAATAAAAAAACCTCAAAGTAATTTATCACTAGCTGGAAGAATCCTTGCTAAAAGAGGAATGGGTAAGGTTATATTTTTTGATTTAAAAGATCAAACGGGTAAAATACAACTTCATTTTAAGCAAGAAGAAAGTAAAATTTCTAAAGATTTTTTAGACCTATTAGATATTGGAGATATAGTAGGAGTAGATGGGGTTTTATTTAAAACTAGAAGAGGTGAATTAACCCTAGATATCCATGAAATAACATTATTAACTAAATCTATACGTCCTTTGCCTGATAAATGGTCAGGATTGAAAGATAGCGAAATTAGATATAGACAAAGATATTTAGATTTAATTTCTAATGATGACTCATTGAATATAGCTATTAAAAGATCAAAAATTATTTCATCAGTAAGAAACTTTATGAATAAAAAAGGTTACTTAGAAGTTGAAACACCAATACTTGTAGATATTCCTGCAGGAGGAAGAGCTATACCTTTTGAAACATTTCATGAGTCTTTAGAAAAAAAATTATTTCTAAGAATAGCTACTGAGCTTCATTTAAAAAAATTAATTGTTGGAGGGATAGAAAAAGTATATGAAATAGGTAGGCTTTTTCGTAATGAAGGGATAGATCATGACCATAACCCAGAATTTACAACTATGGAATCATATGAATCTTTTGAAGACTATAACACTGTAATGATTATGGTCGAAAACTTAGTTTCTTCAGTTGCAAAAGAAGTCAACGGAACAACAAAAATAAAAATTTCAGAGGATGATTATATTGATCTTGAACCACCGTGGGAAAGACTAGATTTGCGAGAATCTATAATCACAAATACTGGTATTGATTTTTTAAAGTATAAAAGTAGTAAAGATTTAGCTTCTGTAATGATAGATAAAGGATTTGTAGCAGACCCTAAAGAAGCATGGGGTATATTACTTGATAGATTAATTAGTCAAGGTGTAGAAACTAAACTGATAAAACCAACATTTTTATTAGATTATCCAATAGAAATGTCACCTTTAGCAAAACTTAAACCAAATTCATTAGATATAGTTGAACGGTTTGAGGCCTTTGTTTTAGGACATGAATTAGCAAATGCATTTACAGAATTAAATGATCCAATTGACCAAAGAAATAGATTTGTAGAACAAGAAAATCAAAGAAATACTCTTGGAGATGAGGAAGCAGATCGCCTTGACGAAGATTTTTTGATTTCTATTGAACATGGAATGCCTCCAACTGGTGGATTAGGTATAGGAATAGACAGACTTGTAATGCTAATAACTGGTCAAGATCAAATAAGAGAAGTACTATTATTTCCACAACTTAGAACCAAAAAATAATGTTAGATATAAAAAAAATAATTGAAAACAAAGATTTTTTTACTGAAGGGTTATCAAATAGAGGATTTGATACTTCTAATTTAGATATAATTATTGAGATGGATTCTGATCGTAGAAAATTGATTACAGAAGGTGATAAAAAAAGATCTAAACGTAATGAAATGTCCAAAAAGATCGGACAAGAAAAAAGAAAACCATCAGATGAAGAAACATCTTTCATAAAACAATTATCTGAAGATTTGAAAAATATAGATGAAAGCTTATCAAAAATTAATTTTGATATTAAAGAAATAATGTTGAATATTCCAAATTTACCTCAAAAAGATGTACCAATTGGATCTGATGAAAAATCTAATGTTGAAAAAGATATTAGAGGAACTCAAAGAAAAGATGAATTTATAAAACCTCATTGGGATATTGGACCAGAAAAAGATATATTAGACCTTGAAGCAGGAGCAAGTATTTCAGGTTCAAGATTTTATGTATTTAAAGGAAAAGGAGCAAGACTCCATAGAGCATTGATGAACTGGATGATGGATATCCATACTGATGAATTTGGATATACTGAAATTGACCCCCCATATTTAGTAAAGAAAGATACAATGGTTGGGTCTGGAAATCTTCCTAAATTTAAAGATAATTGATATAGAGATGATGAAACTGATCTTTGGCTAATACCTACTGCTGAAGTATCATTGAATGGTTTACATCAAGGGAAAATTATTTCTCCTAAAACGTTACCTTTAAGCTATGTAGCTAGAACTCCTAGTTTTCGAAAAGAACATACCTCTGCAGGAAGAGATATTAGGGGAATTAGACGAGTACATCAATTTTACAAAGTTGAAATGTTTAAGTATGTTGAACCTGAAACATCAATGGATCAATTAGACAAAATGGTAAATAATGCTAGGATTTTATGCGATAGATTAGAGCTAAGTTCTAAGTTGATCCAATTATCCACAGGAGATATAGGTTTTCAATCAGCTATTACATTTGATATAGAAGTCTGGGCATCAGGATCTAAAGAATGGCTAGAAGTTTCTTCAATATCGAATTGTATGGACTTTCAATCAAGACGTAATAATACAAGATTCAAGGAAACTCAGTCTTCATCGACTAGTTTCCCTCATACTCTCAATGGTTCTGGGTTGGCATTACCTAGAATTTGGGTTGCGATTATTGAAAATGGGCAACAAGAAGATGGTAGTATAAATATCCCTGAAGTTTTAGTTCCATATACTGGTTTTAAGACTATATAATTATTGTCTAATATATTTTATACTATCTATGTTTTCAAATGAACGTTGATATTGTAATGGCCATGCTTTAATTTCATTTTGAGAATATAAACTCCAATATGGATTACGAAGTAATTCTCTTCCAAGAAAAATTGCATCAGCTTCCCCTTTTTCAAGGATATTTTCAGCATGATCCTCTTTAGTAATCAAACCTACTGCACCAGTTAATATTTCAGCATTAGTCTTAATAGCTTTAGATAAAGCAACTTGATAGCCAGGTTCTAAATTTATTGATTGTCCAGAGTAATTACCTCCAGAGGAGCAATCTATAAGATCCACACCTACATTTTTTAGCATCTTAGATAAAGCGATTGAAGAATCAATATTCCAGCCTTCTTTATGATATTCTGTGACAGAAATTCTTACAAATAATGGTATTTCATTACCTATTATCTCTCTGACATTTTTTGCTATTTCTACTCCAAAAAATGTCCTATTTTCAATATTGCCGCCGTATTTATCTTCTCTAGTATTAGATATAGGAGAAAAAAACTCATGTGCTAAATAACCGTGGGCCATATGAAGCTCTATACATCTGAATCCTGCTTCTATAGATCTTTCAGCAGCTTTTACAAAACTTTTTATCGTATGTTGTATTTCATCTGAGGATAATTCTTCTGGAACTTCAGATTCATTGTCAAAAGCAATAGAGCTAGGTCCTTTTGGAGTCCATCCCCCATCTTTTTCAGTTATTTTTCCTCTTCCATCCCAAGGTCTTTTAGTAGAAGCTTTTCTACCTGCATGGGCTATCTGAATAGCAGGAGTAGAATTTTGTTCTTTTATGAATTTAGTTATTTCCTTCAACGGTTTGATATGTTCATCTTTCCATATTCCTAGATCCCATGGGCTAATTCTGCCTTCTGGTGTTACAGCAGCAGCTTCTGTCATTACTAACCCTGAACCTCCAACTGCGCGTGATCCTAAATGAACCATATGCCAATTACTGGCAAGTCCATCTTCGCATGAATACTGACACATAGGAGAAACCCATGATCTATTTTTAATTTCTTCTCCTCTTATTTTTATTGATTGAAAAAGTTTACTCATTATTATCTCCGTTATATTTTTCCATAGATTTATTTATACCATTTTTAATAATGCTTAAACATGCATCTGCAGCCTCTTCACATGTTTTTTGAATTACTTCTTGATTTTTTACTTTAGATAAAACAAATTTAATTTGGTCTTCCTTTGGGAAAGGTTTTCCTACACCAATTTTTAGGCGAATAAAATTTTCTGTCCCTAAATGATTTATTATTGATTTCAATCCATTATGCCCACCACTACTACCTTTTCTTTTTATCCTTATTCTTCCTTCATCTAACTTAATATCATCCGAAATAATAATAGTTTCCTCTAATAAAAACTTATCTTTGTCTAGTAAATCCATTAAAGCAATTCCTGAGTTATTAACAAAAGTAGATGGATAAATCAAATAAATACTTTTGTCATCTATATCAAATCTATACTCTTTATGGTTTTTTTCATTCTTTTCATATTTTTTATAATCAGATAACTTTTTTATAAGAATATCTAATATCCACCAAGGAACATTATGTTTTGTATTTTCATATTTTTTACCAGGATTCCCTAGACCTAGTATTATCCAATTATTCATGATATTTGACTTCCTAATTCAGGGATTAATATTTTTAGATCTTCAATATTTATTATTTTAATATTGTTATTTTGCGCATCTAATAGTTTTGATCCAGCATTTTCACCTAAAATTAAATAATCGGTATTTTTTGAAACTTTATTAACTACTTTCCCTCCATTATTTTTTATTAAATCTCCTATATCATTTCTTTTTAAGTTTTCGAAGCTTCCAGTTATAACAAAAATTTTATTTTCTAAATTATTAGTTTTATGAATTATTTTTTCGATTTCATTACTTATTTCTAACTCTAAAAAACTATCAATTAAATTAATATTACTTTTTTGATTGGTCCACTTTAAAAAATTACCTGCAACTATAGGGCCAACTCCATCTATATCAATTAATATTTCTTTTAATTTTTCAGGAGTTTGTATTTGTTCTTTTAGTTTTTTCAAAGTCTGTATTTTTTTTGTTATTAATTCAGCTATTTCTACTCCTACTCCATCAATTCCTAAAGCAGTTAAAAGAGAACTAAATGGTTTGTTTTTTGAATTTTCAATACTTAGTAATAAGTTATTAATTCTAAGGTCTCCAAATCCTTCTATATTCAAAAGTTCATCTTTTTTTTCATTTAATTTATAAATATCATCTAGAGAAACTATAATATTTTTCTTAAAAAGTATGGAACAAATTTTATTTCCAAGTCCTTCAATATCCATACAATTTTTTGATGTAAAATATTGCAAAAGTCTTTCAAGTTTATTTGGACATGACGAACTTATACAAATAACTGATACTTCATTAGGATCAGAAAATAAAGTACTATTACAAGGTTCAGGGCACTTCATTGGGAAAGAAAATTCTTTAGAATACATACTTCTTACATTATTTTTAGAAACTCTTAAAATTTGAGGAATTACTTCTCCTGCTCTTTGAATTTCAACTAAATCATTTTCTCTTAAATCTTTTCTTTGTATTTCATCCTTATTATGTAAGGTAGCTCTACTAATTTTTACTCCATCTATGAATACTGGCTCTAATTCTGCCCAAGGAGTCAAAACGCCAGTTCTACCAACATTGAAATTTATTTTATTTAATTTTGTTTCAACTACTTCTGGAGGAAATTTAAACGCAGTTGCCCATCTTGGTGTTCGGCCTGTATTGCCTAGAGTTTTTTGTAATTTTATACTATCTACTTTTATTACAATACCATCTGTACCATAGTCTAAATTTTGTCTTGAATTATTCCAATAATTTATAAAATCTTTCAATTCTGTGAAGCTATTAATTTTTTTGAAATTTTTTTCAGTTCTTAATCCTATATCTCTTAGTATTTTTAATGATCTTAAGTGCGAATTTGTAATTTCTTTTCCATCAGAACCTAATAAACTATAAAAGAAAATATTTATAGGTCTTTTTGCTGTTTCTTTTGGGTCAAGTTGTCTAACTGAGCCGGATGATGAGTTTCTAGGATTTGAATATATATTTAGTCCTTGCTTTAATCTTTCTTGATTAAATAAATTAAATTTTGAAATTGGGAAATATACTTCTCCTCTCGCTTCAAAATTATCATATTTCTTATTTTCTGATGATGCTATCCTCAAAGGTATAGAATTTATGGTTCTGATATTGTTAGTAATATCCTCTCCAATACTTCCATTACCTCTTGTAGAAGCTTCTACAAGTGATCCATTTTGATATTTTATTGAAACTGCTAATCCATCTATTTTAAGTTCACAAACTAAAGGGAAAATATTTTCACCTGTAATTTTTGTAGTTCTTTTTATCCAATCTTTTAATTCTTCAAAGTTAAATACATTGGATAAACTTAGCATCGGAGTTTGATGTGACACTTGGTTAAATTGACTTGAAGGAGTATTTCCTACTCGTTGGGTAGGAGAATCTGGTGTTATAAGATTTGGAAATTTAGCTGCTAAGTCTAAAAGTTTTTTGAATTTTTTATCATAGTCAAAATCGGATATTGAAGAATTCTCTTCAATATAATATTCTTTATTTGCTAATTCTATTTCTTCTATTAGAATTGCTATTTTATCTTGTATTTCACTTTGTTGCATTTTATTTTTTATAAGTATTAAATAAATTATAGTTATTGATTTTATCTTTTACCATCTAATGAGAGCTTTCATTCCATATAGCCTATTATTATTCAAATTATAAAATGATCAATAATAAATTAACAGATGATATTTCTACAAAAATAAATAATTTATTTGATTTGATACCAAAATTGGATATATTAACTATTGTAAAAAAAAACTTATATCTGATATGTTATCCTTTGTGTTGAATTTTTATGAATATTTAAAAATTCACTTTTGTCCTGATAATTTGTTATAAATAAAGTTTAATAATGCATTTTATATAGAAAATATTTACCTTGTTTAAGCAAAATTTAAAATTATGACTTTTTATGAATTTATTTAATAACTTTGATTTAACTAAAAACCCTAGAGCAGATATTTTATCTGGGTTTACAGTTGCTCTTGCATTAGTACCTGAAGCTATAGCTTTTGCTTTTGTAGCAGGAGTTGAACCTTTAGTAGGATTATATGCAGCTTTTTTTGTAGGTATTATAACTGCAATTTTTGGAGGAAGAAGTGGTATGATTTCAGGTGCTACTGGAGCGATGGCAGTTGTAATGGTATCGTTAGTAGCAATACATGGAGTTCAATATCTTTTTGCTGCAATTTTATTGACAGGAATAATACAAATTATTGCAGGTCTATTAAGATTAGGTAAATTTATTCATTTAGTTCCCTCTGCTGTAATGCTAGGTTTTGTGAATGGATTGGCTATTGTAATTTTCCTTTCTCAATTAGGGCAATTTAAATCAAATAATGGCTCTTCATCCTCTCATTCAGAATCAAGCCATAGTGCACTTGATGTTGTATTTAATGGAAATTGGATGATCGGAAGTCAATTGTTTATAATGTTATTATTAACTTTTGCTACCATGGCAATAATATTTATTTTTCCTAGAATACCTAAAATCGGTAAAATTATTCCTGCTCCATTATTATCTATATTAATTCTTTCTGGCTTAGTAATAGGATTTAATATAAATACTCCAACTGTTGGAGACTTAGCTTCAGTTTCTGGAGGATTCCCTACATTTCATATTCCTGAAGTACCATTCAATTTTGAAACTTTATATATTATTCTTCCTTTTTCATTAACTCTTGCTGGAATTGGATTAATTGAGAGTTTACTAACTTTAACTTTAATTGATGAAATTACTGAAACACAAGGTAATTCTAACAAAGAGTGTGTGGGTCAAGGTTTGAGTAATTTAACCTGTGGTTTTTTTAGTGCTATGGGAGGTTGTGCAATGATAGGTCAATCTATGATAAATATTAGCTCTGGTGGTAGAGGACGTTTGTCAGGAATCACTGCGGCTTTAGCTTTGCTATCTTTGATTTTATTTATTTCTGGATGGATTGAAATGATTCCTATTGCTGCATTAACTGGAATTATGATGATGGTAGTAATAGGAACTTTTGCATGGACTTCATTTAAGATTTTAGGGAAAATCCCTAAAGAAGATGCTTTTATAATTATTTTAGTTACTGGAGTAACAGTAGTTCAAGACTTGGCAATAGCAGTTATAGTGGGAGTAATTGTTTCAGCTTTAGTTTACTCTTGGAAATCTTCCAGAGTTATTAGGATTTCAATAGAAAATCAATCATCAGAAGACGAAAAAATATATAAATTACATGGTTCTGTTTTTTTTGGTTCTGTAAATAATTTAAAGACATTAATTAAGCCTTCAAATGATAAAGAAAAGATAGTAACTCTTGATTGTTCTGATGCATGGCTATGGGACCAATCTGCTATTGAGGCAATAAAGACTTTAACAGAAAAATATAATAAAGTAGGTAAAATTCTAAAAATTAAAAATCTAGGGCCATATAGCTTAAGGGTCGTGACTAAGGCAAATAAAGTATTTAATATAAATTTGGTTAAATAAATTTATATTTTTTCTATAACTCCTATTTTTTACTGTGGTAGATTTGTTTAAATGAATATTATTAAAATAAATATACTTATCAGTTTTATTTCTTTGATTTTAGTATTTTTTTATGTAATTTTTCTAACTGATTTGCCCTTAATTTATGTGCTTCCAGTAATTATATTTATTTTTGTCATTTTATTGATGGTGATAATAATAAAAGTTAAATCTGAGTAATTTTACTATCCAAATTGTTAAAATATTACTAATAATAAGTTTGATTCATAAAAAATTTTTGTTTATTTTATAAATTATTAATAAGTTTTATATAAAATAAATAAATAACAAATAAATTACTTTACAATTATGGCAGAACTCCGACCTTTTAAAGGCATAAGATATAATCAAAAGATTTCAGGTGATCTTGCTCTAAATGTATGTCCACCATTTGACAGTATTTCTCCAGGCTTACAAAAAGAACTTTATAAAATATCAAATTTTAATACGGTAAGATTAGAATTAGGTTTAAGAGGTTTAGATGAAGATCCATATTTTTCAGCAGCTGAAACTCAAAAAAAATGGATTGAGCAAGGAGTCTTAATTCAAGACGATTCTCCGTCAATTTATGTTACAGAGGAAGAATTTCTATATGGAGACGAAATAATTATTAGACAAGGTGTTATATGTGCATTGAAGGTAGAAGATTATTCTAAAAGAGTAGTCATACCTCACGAGAAAACTAGAGACAAATGGGTTGAAGATAGATTTAGACTCATGGAAGTTGCTAAATCGAACTATAGTCCTTTGTTATGTTTGTATGAAGATGATTCTAGAGAAACTATTGCTAATTTAGTGAAATCTATATCTGGGAAAAAACCATATATTGACATTTCACCTGAGGGGTTGCAAAAAATTAAGGTTTGGAGAGTTACAGATCAGGGAACAATATCTTTAATTTGTAAGAATTTTTTTAATTCTAAAATATATATTGCTGATGGACATCATAGATATGAAGCAGGTCTAAGGCACCTTTCTAACATTAGGTCAAAAAGAGAAATTAATTATGATGAATCAATTAACTATAGAATGATTCAATTGATTTCTATGAATGAACCAGGATTAATCACTCGTTCGTATCATCGATATATAAAATTAGAATCTATAGAGATTGAAAACATATCAAAAAAGATCAATTCAAACCAGAATATAAATAAATATAATTCTCCATATGAATCTAGTAATAAATCTTTTATTCCTTAATTTTATAAAGATATTTCTCAACAATCAAATTTTAAAAATGTCCATTTTGGAATAATTTTAAAAAATGATAATTTGATCAGTTCTT
Organism: Dehalococcoidales bacterium; assembly: GCA_009937255.1. Lineage (GTDB taxonomy): Bacteria > Chloroflexota > Dehalococcoidia > Lucifugimonadales > Lucifugimonadaceae > TMED-70. The sequence continues at coordinate 30,552 of JAACCT010000070.1, read as the reverse complement.
ATATTTATTCTCGAGAAAATAAAAATAAAATAAATGATTATACGTTTATTCATGATGATTTTTTAAGTGATAATCTTAAATCAATATCTGATGAAAATATAATGTTTGAAACTGATCTAAATGCAATAAAAAATATTTTAGAGTCTGAGGGGAACTATATAATTATATTAATGAGGCCCATTCCTATGAATAGTTTTTTGGCAGCTGTTAATTCAGGAGATCGACTCCCTCCTAAAGTAACTAATTTCTTACCTAAACCTCCAGCGGGGTTAGTATTTCAAAGTCTAGAAGGTGATCTGTAAAATTTAGAAAATATTATATAACTTTGTTAATCGATTCACTAATATAATTAATATTTTTGCTAGTTATTCCTGCTATATTGACTCTTCCGGAATCAACGATATAAATTGAATATTCACTTCTTAATTTCTTTACATCTTCAGTACTAATCCCACTAAAACTGAACATTCCATTTTGATCAACTATAAAAGAAAAGTCTTTTTTGCAACCTAAATCAGTAAGGTTTGAAAGTAAGGACACTCTCATTTCTTTTATTCTGTTTCTTAATATACTTAGGTCTTTTATCCATAATTTTTTTAGATATTCATCGTTAAGAATAATTTTCACAATTTCAGATCCATGTGCGGGTGGATTTGAATAAATTGTACGGGCAGTTTTTTTTAATTGACTTAGTATTTTTTCAGATTTTATTTCATCTTTACTTTTATAAATTAAACATCCAACCCTTTCGCTATATAATCCAAAATTTTTAGAATAACTTGAACAAATAAAGACATCATCTAACTTTTCAGAAAGAATTCTTACTCCTGATGCATCTTCATCAATTCCATCTCCTAGACCTTGATATGCAAAATCACAAATAGTGATAATATCATTATTTTTAATCACTGAACTTATTTCTTCCCATTGATCATCACTAAGATCGCATCCAGTGGGATTATGGCAACATCCATGCAGAAGAATAATATCGCCAGCAGGTATTTTTTTTATACTAGCAATCATATTCTCAAAAGCGACAATATTTTTTTCTTTATCAAAATATTCATATCCATTTGTCTTGAACCCTGATGCTTCAAAAATTGGCTTATGATTTGGCCAAGTAGGATTACTAAACCAGACTGTCGATTTACTAGAAAAAATATTTAGGAATTCGGAAGCTAGTTTTAGAGCCCCTGTACCACCTGGGGTATTAAGTGCTATGGGATAAGATTGATTATTATCTAATATTTTTTCGCCTAGTACCATTTCAATGGATTTACTCAGAAATTCTTTATCTCCATCAATGGGTTTATATGACTTAGGTATATTCATATCTAAGAGTATTTTTTCAGCTTGAATAACAGATTTAAAAGTTGTAGTTAACCCATTATCGTCTTGATAAACACCAACAGCTAAGTTAACTTTATTTGGATTTTTATCTTTATTGAATTCATCCGTTAAGCCTAATATAGGATCTTTTGGAGCTTCATTTACATTATCAAAAAACATAACTTTCTCAATTAGCTATTTTTTATTATTAAAAAAAATAACCCCTTATTTTTCGCTAGTTTCTTGTGATTCTGTTGATTCTTATGTGCCATCAGCACCTTCTTCACCATCTTCACCTTCTTCAGAAGCAGCAACTTCTTCAACTTCTTGAACTCTTGGAGGTTGTATCCATGCTATTTGTACTTCAGGATCGGAGTTTAGAACAGCTCCATCAGGTATTATAAGATTTTTTGCATAAACAGACATTTCTAAGTCCTCTAGAATAGAGCAATCAGCTTCTAATACTGATGGAATTTCTAAAGGTTTAGCTAGGATCGTAACTTCATAAGTTCCTTGAGTTACAACACCCGCTCCACCTCTTGTACCGGGAGCATCTTCTTGGTTTATAAGTGTAACAGGAACTTGTACCTCAATAGCCTTTTCCATATCTACTCTCAAGAAATCTACGTGAACCAATTTATCAGTTACAGGATGAGTAGAAATATTTCTAACCAATGTATATGTTTCGTTTTTACCCTCAATTGAAATTTTTAAGGGTGTTGTATAACCAACTTCCTTAAGTGTTTTATATAAAAGATCTTCTTCAACTTGCAAGCTTATTGATTCTCCTAGGCCATACATATTTATTGGAACTACCCCAGTTTTTCTAAGGGAGGTGTTTTTTTTCCCGAATGTATTTCTATTTTTCGTTTCTAGAGTTAAAGTTTTTTCAGCCATTATATTTCCATTAATTATTTATTTTAGCTCAACATCTAAAATCAAGCCAAACTTAATTGTATATTTTTTTCAACATGAATAAACTCGAAAAAGTGTTATTTATTAATTTTATGCTAATATGTAAGTATGTTAATACCTATGAAAATTGATTATGCTCTAAGATTACTAGTATACTTGTCACTTCATCAAGATAAGGGACTAATTAAGACTGAAGAAGTCTCTAAGGATCAAGGAATACCTTTGAAATTTTTACAGAGGATTTCAAATGAACTCCAAAAAATAGGAATTATTGAATCAACTAGAGGTCCTCTAGGAGGTCATAAATTAACAGCTGACCCTAAAACTCTTTATGTTTCTAATATAATAAAAATTCTTGACTATTCTCTTTCACCTGTTGATTGCTTGGATAATGAAGAAGTTTGTATACATACAAAATCATGTAGTCAAAGAGAACTATGGCAAGATGTCGAAGGGGTTTTGTTTAATCATTTAAGCAAAATTTCAGTTCATTCATTAGCTGAAAGGCAAAGTTTGTTAAACTCTAAAGCAGTTAACTTTACTTAAATAAAAAAATCTAAGTATTCTCTAAATAAATTTCAATAAAGTGAGAAATCTTTGAAAAGAGTTGGTTTTATACTTAAAGTCCGAGAAGATCTTATTGAAGATTACAAAGATCTTCATATGGATGTTTGGCCAGAAATGAAACAAGCTCTTAAAAAAAGTGGATGGCATAATTATTCTTTATTTATGAGTAAAAATGGTATGATTTTTGGGTATTTCGAGGCTACAAAATCTTTTTATGATTCATTAAAAAATATGAATAAAGAAGAAATTAACTCAAAATGGCAGAACTTCATGTCTCCTTATTTTGAGATTCCAGAAACAGCAACTCCTGATCAATCAATGATTGAATTAGAAGAAGTTGTTCATTTGGATTAATTAAATTACAAAGGAGATAAACATGAGACTAAAAAATAAAAATACAATAATTACTGGTAGTGGAAATGGGATAGGCAGGGCAATAGCAATATTATTTGCTAAAGAAGGAGCTAATGTAACAGTAGCAGATATAGAAGAAGATTCAGGTAAAGAAACAGTTGATTTAATTAATAAAGATGGAGGTAAAGCTATTTTTGTAAAAGTAGATACTTCAAAAATTGATTCTGTTCAAAAAATGACTAAGAAATCTATCGATAAATTTGGAGAAATTAATATTTTAGTAAATAATGCAGCAGCTTTTGTTTTTGGCAAAATTGAAGATATAACTCAAGCTGATTGGAATAAAGTTTTAGGAGTAAACGTAATTGGATATGCAAATTGTGTCAAAGAATCATTAGATTCTTTAAAAAAAAATAATCATAGCAATATTATAAATATTGCTTCTGTTTCTTCATTCATAGCTCAACCAGAATTTATTCCATATAATACCTCTAAAGGTGCCGTTATTCAATTATCTAAATGTTTAGCAATGGATCTTGGGAAATTTAATATAAGAGTAAATTCTATCTGTCCAGGCTCTATAAGAACTAGAGCAACTGACCAGCATATTAAAGATCTCGGATTAGATCCTGAAAAGGCTTACAAAGATTTTGGAGATGATTCTTTATTAGGAAGAAATGGGAAACCTGAAGAAATTGCTTTTGGGGCTTTATTTTTAGCATCTGAAGAATCTTCATTTATTACAGGTACTCAATTGGTGATTGATGGAGGAGCAACGGTTGATTAAAGATGATTTTAAATTTGTTGATTCTCATGTTCATTTCTATGATATGAGTCATCCTAAATTATATTATGGACACTGGCAGCCTGATGAAGATTTACCTTTAAAAGAATTAGGGAATAGAAATTATCTTGCAAAAGATTTTATTAGTGAAGCTAAACCTTTAGGTATGTATAAAGCTATTCATATACAAGCAGCTATCGGGTCAAATGATCCAGTCGAAGAGACTAGATGGTTAGAAGAAGCTTATGATCAAACAGGCTTCCCAAATGCAATAGTTGGTCATGTTGATCTTAGGTCCAATGATGCCAGACAGGTAATAGAAGATCATCTAAGTTGTAAGTATTTTAAAGGAATCAGGGATTTTTCATATGGTGATTATTTAGTAGATAAAGATTTTAGGAGAGGTTTTGCACTTCAGGAAGAATATAACTTAATTTCAAGCATAGCTGTTAGATGGAACGATATGGAAAAATTAGTAGATTTAGCAAATTCATTCCCAAATATAAAAATAGTTTTGGATCATGCTGGAAACCCAGACTTTCGTAATGATGAATATTTTAAAAATTGGCTGTTAGGTATGAAAAAAATTTCAAAAATGGAAAATATTATTTGTAAAATTTCTGGACTAGGAATGGGAGATAATAACTGGACCATTAAATCCATTACTCCTTATGTAGAAACATGTTTTGAACTATTTGGTATATCAAGAGTTATGTTTGCAACCAACTGGCCGGTAGATGGATTGTATAGTAGTTATGCTAAGTTAATCAATGCTTATAAAAAACTTACTAAAGAATTTTCTAAATCTGAAAGAGACAACTTTTTTTTTAAAAATGCTGAAAATATTTATGATATATAAAATATTTAAGAAAGGACTGAAAAATGTTAAAAAATCAAATGAATTCTGGCTTAGATATGGGAGAAGGAAAATATATTTATAAAAAAACAAAAATGCCTGAAGTTTTTGAGGATCAAGCATTAGTTAAAGTTAAGTCGTCTGGAATTTGCGGATCAGATCTTCACAATACTATTGAAAGAAAAAATAAAACACATTTTACAAAAGCTGGAAATCTTCCCCAAGTTATACCTGGGGGACATGAAGTATCTGGAATTATAGAATCACTGCCAAAAAATACATAGGTGATTTGAAAATTGGAAATAGAGTGGCAATTGATATGGGAGGAGCTGGTAGAGCTTGTCAAAATTGTTATTATTGTAATTTTGGATATACAAGACATTGTATAAATCCAGCTTTAGACACGGGTGGTGGTTTTGGAGATTATATTTCTCGTAAACCTTTTGGAATGTATAAGATTTCAAATAATATGTCATATAGCGAAGGAGCACTCGTTGAACCATTGGCTATTTCTGTTCATGGGTTAAGATATTGCAAGTTTGAAACAGGTATGAGTGTAGCAGTAATAGGATCTTCATCTATAGGTTTAGGAGCAATTGCATCAGCAAAATTTTTTGGAGCATCGAAAATAATAGCTTCCGCAAAATATCCTCACCAAGCTAAAGCTGCAAAATTAATGGGAGCTGATATTGTTGTAAGTTCTGCACCAGGTGATCTTGAAAATGCATGCTCAGAAAATACAAATGGTATAGGAGTAGATATTGCTATCGAAAGTGTTGGGGGTACAACTAATACTTCTTTAATGCAAAGTGCAAATGTAGTTCGTAACGTTAGTAATGTTTTAATTTTAGGTAGATTTGGTGAAAAAATTCAAATGGATTTTTTACAACCAATGATGAAGGAAATTAATTTTATTAATACTACATGCTATGCAAATATTAATGGAATTAGTGACTTTAAGCTTGCAATTGATATATTATCCTCAGGAAATCATCCTTATGGAACGATTGTGACTCATACGTATGAACCAAGGGATATTCAAATTGGATTTGAAAAAGCTTATGATAAAAAATCAAAATCTCTAAAAGTTCATATTAATTCATAAATGATTAATATTCATTACTTTTAATATTATCTTCATCGTTAAGTTCATCCCACATTGAAAGAGGTGATGCAGCTTGTACGCCTGCGTCAACAGGTAGAACAACTCCAGTTATCCATCTTGCTTCATCACTTGCTAGATATACAACAGCCCATCCAACATCCCATGCAGTTCCTTCAGTACCTAATGGTCCAGCTTTTCTTCTCAAATCTCTCCAGTCATCACCCATTTTTTTGAACCTATTTGGAAAAGATCCATAAACATGTCCTGGAGCTACACAATTAACTCTTATATTTTGTCTTCCATGGTGAACAGCCATTATTCTAGAAAGATGAGATATTGCAGCTTTAGAAATTGAATAAGGAACATTCCTTGTTGATCCAGCTTGGGTCCCATCAATTGAAGAAACATTAATTATTGATCCTCCTCCGGATTTTTCCATAGCGGGGATTGCATATTTGGAACCCATCACAGCACTTTTCATATTCAGATCTATTGATCTGTGCCAATCTTCCTCTTCTATTTCAGTAACCATTCCACTACCAGGTCCTCCAACATTATTAAATAAAATATCTAGTTTACCAAACTGCTTAATAGATTCATTTATCATTGATTCACAGTCTTTTTCTGATGTAACATCTCCAATAAAGATTTTTGCAATGCCACCTTCTTTTTCTATAACTTTTAAAGTTTCTTCTGCGTTGTTTATATCAATATCACATATAAGAATTTTTGCTCCTTCTTGAGCCATCAATATTGCAGCAGCTTGTCCTGTTCCTGCAATGTCACCTCTTGTCCCAGCTCCAGTAACAATTGCAACTTTATCTTTTAGTCTTTTTCCTGCAGGCATTTTTTCTCCTTTAATAAATTGCTGTCACTTATTTATACTTTTATTTGCAATTTAATCAATATAATTTTTATAAATTTATATATAATTGAATTATGAAAATTATATGTAAAAATTTAACTATGTGTTGCCTTAGGGTAAGTTCGGACTCTTAGTGAGTTTTTTTATAATTGTTCGAATCCCCCCTGAGTATGGGGGTTTTTTTTTAAGTAAATATTTGGAGTAAAAAATGTCAATAACACCATTAAATCCTTCACAAGTTGAAAGATATAGTAGGCATCTTATAATGCCTAATGTTGGAAGTAGAGGCCAAAGAGCTTTAATTGATGCTAAAGTTTTAATAATTGGAGCTGGAGGATTAGGCTCACCTGTAGCACTGTATCTAGCATTAGCAGGAGTTGGGAATATAGGAATAGTAGATTTTGATACTGTAGATGTTTCAAATTGTCAGAGACAAATTCTTCATACAGATTCTGACGTAGGCAAAAGAAAAGTAGAGTCTGCAAAGGAAACTTTATTAGCTCATAACCCTGATGTAAATGTAACTATACATGAAGAACCTATTAATTCCTCAAATGCATTTAAGATAATGGGAAATTACGACATTGTAATTAATGGAGCAGATAATTTTGCCACAAGATATCTTGCTAATGATGCTGCATATTTATTAAAAAAACCTCTAGTAGATGGTGCAATATTAATTTTTGATGGACAAGCCACAACTTATATACCAGGAAAAGGATGTTATAGATGTATTTTTCCTGACCCTCCTCCTCCTGGAGAAGTCCCTAGCTGTGCCGAAGCTGGAGTAATAGGAGCTCTTCCTGGATTAGTTGGGTCAATTCAAGCTTTAGAAACTATAAAACTTATACTTGGAATTGGAGAAACTTTATCAGGCAGGATGTTGTTAATTGAAGCATTAAGTATGGAGTTTAGAGAAATTAAAGTTAGGAAGAACCCTAATTGTAAGCTCTGTGGTGATAACCCTGAGGTTAAAGAATTAATAGATTACGAAATTTTTTGTGGTGTAAAAGTAGTTGGCTAAACTATGGAAACAAAATTAAACATAGATAATTTTAGTGAAGGGCAGCTAAAGAATATAGGAAATACTAGCCTTGTTGACCTATCTTCATTGAGTCATAATTCTTCGGTGAAAATATATGCTAAATTAGAAGGATAAAATCCAACAGGATCTATTAAGGATCGAGTAGCAAAATGTTTGATTTTTGATGCTGAGAAGGAACAAAAAATAACCAAAGGTCAAACTATAATTGAACCTACATCTGGCAATACAGGCATTGGACTTGCAATGATTGCAAAAATTAAAGGTTATAAAATGATTGCAGTTATGCCTGATTCTGTCAGCCAAGAGCGTGTATCTTTATTAAAATCATTTGGAGCAGATATAATTTTTTCTGAAGGAAAAGAAGGAACTAATGGATCAATTAAGCTTGCTCAAAAAATTTCATCTGAAAACCCTGAGTATTTTATGCCATTTCAATATGGAAACCAAGCAAGTATAAAAGCTCATTACTACACTACAGGATTAGAAATAACTAAACAAATGCCAGATGTCACACATTTTGTTTCAGGTCTTGGGACTGGAGGAACATTAATGGGAGTAGGGAAAAGACTAAAAGAATTTAATGAATCAATAAAAATAATTGCAACTGCACCTCATCCAGATGATGTGGTGCAAGGATTAAGATCAATAGAGCATGGGTATATTCCTCCAATTTTAGACTTAGATAAATTAGATGGAAGAATAATGGTAGAAGCTGAAGAATCATTTTATTGGACAAAAAAAGTGATGGAAACTCATGGATTATTTGTTGGAGTATCATCAGGAGCAACTTTGGCTACATGTGTAAAGATGTCTAAAAGACTTGAAAACTCAATAATAGTGACAATTTTTGCAGATGGAGGTTGGAAATATTTATCTAGTGGAATTTATGAGAAAGAGTTTTCTGAAATAGCAAATGATATTGATGGAAAAGTGTGGTGGTAATGACAAATTTTTCAAATTCGGAAAAAAAGATAATTTTAAATCATAATGTCAAAGAAATGAAGAATATGCTTATTTCTGGTGATATTACTTCAGAAGAATTAGTTAATATACATGCGGATCAAATTGATAAATTTGACTCTAAACCGAAGGCAGTATGTACATTTTCTCTTGATTTTGCATTAGAAAATGCAAGGAAAATTGATAAAACAAAAGATTATAATAAACCTTTATCAGGTATCCCAATACTTATAAAAGATTTGAATAAAACTGCAAGTATTCGTACAACAATGGGGTCAAGAATTTATAAAGATTTTATTCCTGATGAAGATGACTTAGTTGTAAAAAAAATAAAAGAATCTGGTGCTTTGATACTTGGAAAAAGTAATACACCTGAATTTGGAGCAGGCTCTCATACATTCAATGATGTATTTAAAACAACATATAATCCTTTTGATCTGTCTAAAACCGCAGGAGGTTCAAGTGGAGGTGCAGGAGTTGCGTTGGCTATGAGAATGGTTCCTATCGCTCAAGGCAGTGATATGGGAGGATCTCTAAGAAACCCTGCTGCTTGGAATAATGTAGTTGGGTTTAGAACTTCTATTGGTACAATTCCTCAATTACCTGCAGAAATTACTTATAATATGATGAGTGTAAATGGTCCAATGGCTAGAAATGTCGAAGATTTATCTATTCTTTTATCTTGTATGGCTGGGTATGACAATAGAATAGGTAATAGCATAAATGAACCATCAGAAAGATTCCTAGACTTAGAATTGCCAAATCCCAAAAATATTAAAATTGCTTGTAGTCATAATTTAGGAATTTATCCCGTCAGTAAAGATATCAAAGATGCTTTTAGGAATTCTATAGAAACTTTTTCTAACCTAGGTTTTGAAATGGAGGAATCCTTTCCAAACTTAGAGAATGTCGATAATATTTTTCAAACCTATAGGGCTTATACATTTGCCAATGCTCATAAAGAGCATATTGTAAAAAATAGGGATCTTATGAAAGAAACTTTGATCTGGAATGTTGAGAAAGGCCTTGAATTAAAAGCAACTGACCTTAGTTTAGCTGAATCTCAAAGATCAATAGTTGATCAAAATGTAGCAGAATTTTTTGAAAAATACGATTATCTTGTACTGCCTTCTACAAGTGTTCTTCCTTTTGATAAAAATATCGAATATGTCAAAGAAATTGACGGAGTGAAACTTGAAACATATATTGATTGGATGGGGTTATGTTATGCAATAACATCTACAGGATGTCCAAGTATAAGTGTTCCCGGAGGATTCATAAAAGGACTACCTACAGGAATACAAATTGTAGGAAAAAAATTGGATGATCTTAATGTCTTAAGAATTGCAAAAATATTTGAACAAGAAACTAATTTTTATAAAATTCAACCAAAAATAATAAATGAAGGAGAATAAATATGATTAATTTAGCAGCAAACTTATCTATGTTGTATACCGAGCAAGATTTTATGAAAAGATTTAAACTAGCTTCTGAGTATGGATTTAAGGGAGTTGAGTATCTTTTCCCCTATGATTATGAAAAAGATGATATAAAAAATGAATTATCAGAAAATAATTTAGAACAGATATTATTTGATTTCCCTGTAGGAGATTTTGCTGCAGGAGAAAGAGGAATAGCTATATATCCGGACAGAAAATCAGAGTTTCAAGATGGTGTTCATCAAGCGATAGAGTATGCAGATGTTTTAGACTGTAAGAGATTGACTGTTCTTGTAGGAATTGACAACGGAAAATTTACAAAAAATGAATTAAATGACACATTAATTGAAAATCTTATATATGCGTCAGAACAAACAAAGGATAAAGGAATAAATATTTTGGTTGAAGCTTTAAATCTAATTGATGCCCCTAACTACTTTGTTACAAATACCAATCATTGCAAACAAATAGTTGATTCAACGGCTAAAGATAATGTAAAAATTCAATTTGATATTTATCATATGCAAATAATGGAAGGAGATCTAATTAGAACCTTTCAAAATAATAAATCTCAAATAGGACATATTCAGATTGCAGATAATCCTGGCAGAAATGAACCAGGTACTGGTGAGATAAACTATAAAAATATTTTTTCATTTTTATCAGAAAACTATGATGGTTGGATTGGGTGTGAGTATAGTCCTTTAAATTCAACAGAGGTTGGTCTAAATTGGATCAATAAATTAACGAAATAAAATGGTTAAATTAGAAGCAAATTTACAATTTATGTTCAATGAATTTGAACTTATTGATAGGTATGAACAAGCAGCAAAAGCAGGCTTTAAGGGAGTTGAATTACAAGCTCCTTATTCTCTTGAAATTGATCAAATAAAGGAAAAGCTTTACGAACATAACTTGAAACATGTGATTATAAATCTTCCAGTTACAGATCCTGATACTAATTTAGGGAATATTGCACTGCGACCTGATAGAACAGATCTTTTGTTAGAAAGATTGGATTTAGGATTAAGGTATGCCTCAAATCTTGGATGTATTGGAATTAATACTGGGATTGGAACAAAACCAGAAGGATTTGATGATGAAGAAATTTATCAAACATTAATTGATAATCAAAAAGTTGCATCTGAAAAATTATTTAAAAAAAATATTATGGCTCTTATAGAGCCGATTAATGTTGTTGATCAGCCTAGTTTTTTTATTAATACATCAAAACAAGGGATTCAATTGATTGAAAAAATAAATCATAATAATGCATTTCTTCTTTATGATGTTTATCATATGCAAATTATGGAAGGGGATCTAATAAGAACTATATCAAGTATTATTGATAAAATTGGACATGTTCAAATTGCAGATAATCCAGGAAGAAACGAACCAGGTACAGGAGAAATAAACTATCCTAAAATTTTTGATACATTTGATGAAATTGGATATAAAGGATGGGTTCGATGTGAGTATAAACCTCTTGTGGATACTTATTCGTCTTTATCTTGGATGAAAAATTATAATATCAAATGAAAAATATTTCTTTTTCCAAAATAGTTTCAACAGTTTTTTTTATAGGTTATTTTCCTTTGAGAGGAGGGGGTAGCTGGGCTGCTTTATTGTGTTTAATATATTTCATTCTATCTAAAATTATTCTTATAGATATTATTAATATTTCTCAAAATATTTTTTTTATAATTAATTTATTATTACTATTATTTTATTTACCTTTAGGATTTTTTACTATAAATAATTCAATTTCAAAAGAAAATCCAGATCCTCATCATGTAGTTTTTGATGAGTGGGTAGGAATGTGGATTCCAATTATTTTTTTAGAATTTAATTTTACTTTATTGATTATAAGCTTTTTTGTATTCAGATTTTTTGATATTTTTAAACCTTGGCCCATTAATAAATTTGAAAAACTTCCTATAGCTTATGGAGTTTTAGGAGACGATATAATAGCCGGAATTTTTACTTACATTACAGTTATAATTTTAACTTTATTTATAGCTTTTTAGTTTCATCTAAAAAAATTAATATTTCTTTCATAAAATCATTATATTTTTCTTCATGAATATTATGTCCAGTATTTTTAAAATACACTACTTTGATTTTATCTATTATATTTCCAATATATTTTATTTCTTCTGGAATAATTACATTGCCAGTTTTTTTGGGATCTCCTGCTAATAGTAAAGTATCTATATTTGAAATTTTACAAATTATTTTATTTGAAGCAAATGATTTTAATGCTTCACCACTAATAGTACTTTCTAATACTTTATAATCTAAATTACTAAGATTCTCTGCAATCAAATCAAGGTTTTTTACTTTTGCAAGTTTTGAATTACTTGATAATTTATCATAGATTTCTTTTTTAGAATTATATTCTTTTGAAAGCTTTAAATTTCCTATAAATCTATCTGATATTAGTTTTTTCCCATACCGATCGTAATGATAAAATGGAGGATCTTCTAAAATTATTTTATTTATTTTATTATTTATTAGAGATGCAGTCTGAGCAGCAACGCAAGCTCCTAAGGAATGTCCAATTAAATCTACAGGTTCTTTAATATTTTTTTCAATTAACTCAACTGTATCTTCAGTATAATCATTCCAATTATAAGATTCAAAATGATCAGAGTTTCCATGACCGCGAAAATCAACTAAAAATAAAGTATTAGTTTTTTTTAATTGATTTGCTACTTTAGACCAAGTTTTAGAAGAGCTAGAAATACCATGTAATAAAACTATTGGATTTCCTTTTCCAATTTTTGAATAATAAATTTTTTTATTTTTTTTAATAATGTAATTTTTCATTTTAATTATTAATAAAATTTTTAATTAAATTACAAAAATCTTCAGGAAAATCTCTATGTATATTATGTCCTGAGTTTTGCCATTTTTTTATTTTTATTGATGGGTTTAATTTATTTAATAATCTAAGATTTTCTGTTGAATTTATACCTCCAAAGTCAGGATTAGAATGATTCAAAATAGTTTTAGAGGATATTTTTTTATAAACTTCGTCTATAGAAAAATCGTCCTTGAATTTTCTTGGAACTTCTAATAAAAAACTATCTGTAAATTTTCTTGCAGTAGCAATTTCAATTGGGATATCTTCTCTCCAATCAGGTCTTAATAATTTCAATCTATTAATGGCCTCACTTAAACTTTTTGAATTATCTATCGTTTCTGCAACTAATTTTCCTCTATTTCCCCTACCTGTTTTATCAACTGCTTTGTGACCTAAAAATGGATCTTCTAAAATTACTCCTGAAACTTGATCTTTATTTGTTGATGATACTGAAGAAACAATCGGCCCGCCCAGAGAATGTCCAACTAGAAAAATATCTTTTAGATCAAGCTTTCTAAGTATTATGGAAATATCTGACGCCCAAGTTGATCTTTTATGATTTGGTAATGTTCTCCCTGATCGACCAAAACCTCTAAGATCTATGGAATAGAGATTATAATTTTTGGGTAATAAGTCCATTATATTAATCCATGATTGCCATCTTTCTAAAAAACCATGAACAAATATAATATTACTTTTATTTTCTTTATTTTTTCGAACAGCTATATTTATAGCAACATCATCTGTATGTACATAAATTTCTTTATACATAAATTCCTTTTCATTTATTGATCTAGATTCATTGAAATTTTACTCTATCATATTATTAAATAAAATAAATATGATAGTTTAAAAAATAAATCTGAAGGAATTCATATAAATGAAAATAGAAAAAATTGAATCTGTACTTGCAGGAAATAGTCACATAGTAAGGATTATTACTGATAATGGGATAGAAGGTATAGGTCAATCGGCTTGTTGGGGTTATATGGAAGCTACAGATGCGGTAATTTCAAGTTTTAAGAAATATCTAATTGGTAAAGACCCACTTCAGATAGATCATCATTGGCAATATCTTTATAGAATGGGACCATTTAGAGGATCCATTCTAACAGCAGCTATAAGTGCAATTGATATTGCTTTGTGGGATATAAAAGGTAAATTTTATAAAGCACCTGTATGGCAGCTACTTGGAGGAAAGCTAAGAAATAAAATTAGATTACACCTATTAATGGGTAGTGATAGACCAGATGCTGCTGATCAAGGTACAACATCTGAAGGATTAAGATTAAATGCTATAGATGCTGTTTCTGAAGGCTATACAGCAATAAAAATTGATCCTCTTCCTGATGGATATGAATCTATGACTCTGTCCAGATTAATTGCAGATACAAGAGAAAATGTAGCAGCATTACGTGAAGGAGCTGGTTTAGATGTTGATATTATTTTAGAAATTCATAGAAAACTTACACCTATGAATGCAATTGCTCTTGCTGAAGAACTTTTTGAATTCCACCCATTATTTTATGAAGATCCAATTCAAATAGATTCAATAAAATCTCAAGCAGAACTGGCTTTAAAAACCTCAATTCCATTAGCAAATGGAGAGCGAATGCATACTATATGGGAGTTTAGAGAAATGTTCGAATTAGGAGGTAGTCAATATGCAAGACCAGATATTGGGTTGGCAGGAGGAATAACTCATGTTAAAAAAATTGCTTCAATTGCGGAATCCTTTCACTCTGCAGTAGTTACTCATAATTATTTAGGGCCAGTAATAACAGCAGCAGCATGTAATATAGATACTTCGATCCCAAATTTTATAACTCAAGAATACTCAACTATTGATGAATCAGACATGAATAAAATATTTAATACTGCTTGGGTTAGAGATGGAGGTTATATTGATATTTCAGAGAGCATAGGAATAGGAATAAATGTTGATTTTGAAAAACTGAAGAAACAAAATTTTGAAACTAGGCTCCAACAAAATATTCCAATGAGAGATGATGATTCCGTAGGATATTCGGTCTAAATTAATAGGAGTAATGCATGGATGATAAAGAATATTATGAAAAAATAAAAAAAATTAATAGTAATAATTTATATAAAAAGATAAATAAAAATAAGTCTAAAAAATGGAAAGATTTTAAAGATTCTGAAAATCTAAATTTAGGTGAGTCAAAAAACATTGACGGAAAATCTATTAATTTTGAAGATTCTAAAAATGATAAATAAGTTAAAAAATATTTTTTAAAGTGTCTCCAATTTTTGAAGGATCGTCTGAATGGTAAGCTCCAGCTTCTTTTAAAGCTTTTATTTTTTCAGAAGCTAAGCCCATTTTTCCACTTATAACAGCACCCGCATGGCCCATTCTTTTACCTTTTGGAGCTGTTGTTCCTGCAATAGTAAAAACTATAGGTTTAGATATATGAGTTTTTATATATTCTGCTGCTTGCTGTTCTTTTGTTCCTCCAATTTCACCAATTAAAACTATAGATTTGGTATTTTTATCTTGTTCAAAATAACTAAGTGCATCGATAAAGCTTGTGCCATGTATGGGGTCGCCTCCTATACCTATACATAAAGATTGACCAAATCCAGCTTCTCCTATTTGGGCTATTGCCTCATAAGTTAGAGTTCCTGACCTAGAAACTAAACCGACATCTCCATCCTTACATATATTTCCTGGAATAATACCAATTTTAATTTTTAATTTTGGAGAAATTATACCTGGGCAGTTAGGACCTATTAGTCTAGAGTTTTTATCTTTCATATAATTTTTTACTTTTATCATGTCATGAACAGGTATTCCTTCAGTTATGCAAACTATTAGTTCTAAATTTGCATCAACCTGTTCAATAATTGCATCCATAGCAAAAGGTGCAGGAACATAAATCACACCAACATTAGCCCCTGTTTTTTTTACAGCTTCTTTAGCTGTTTCAAAATATGGTATTTTATTTTCAAATAATTGGCCTTTTTTATTAGGGTGAACGCAAGCAACTATATTTGTGCCATACTCTATTGCTTTTTGAGCTTTAAAACTTCCATCTTTTCCTAATCCTTGAACTAAAACTTTTGTTTCACTGTTTATTAACATATTATTTATTAGCCTTATTTATTTCACTTAGTATATTTGCAGCCTGTCCAAGATCTTTAGCTATATGAATATTTAATTTTGAACGCTTAAGAATCTCAAAACCTTCTTCAGAATTTGTTCCTCTCATAGAAACAATGATGGGTAGTTTAAACAAAGTTTCTTCTGCTGCTTCTACAACCCCTTGTGCAATTAAATCAGCTCTAGCTATTCCTGCAAATAAATTAATCAGTAAATATTCAACATTTTCATCTGAAACCAATATCCTGAATGCCTCTTTTATTTTTTCTTTATCCGTTGAACCTCCTACATCAAGAAAGTTCGCAGGAAAGCATCCTGACTTTGTTGTAACATCCATAGTAGCCATTGCAAGGCCAGCACCATTAACTAAACATCCAACATTACCTTTATCTAGTTTTACATATGCAAGATCAAAATCTTTAGCGCGAGTTTCTATAGGATTTTCTTGATTTTTATCCCTTAGGCTGAAAAGTTCTTTTTGTCTAAAATAACTATCGTCATCTAGATTTATTTTACAATCCAAGGGAACTATATTTTCATTATCATCAATAATTAAAGGATTTATTTCAATTAGAGTACTATCAGTTTCAATAAATGCTTTAAAAAGATTATTTACTAATGAGTAAAAATCTTTTATAGCATTTTTAGGTATTTCTAATTTTGAAATAACCCTTCTCAATTCATAAGGCTTTGCTCCTAATACAGGATCAAAAGCTATCTTAGTTATTTTATTAGGACTTTCTTCTGCCATTTTTTCAATCTCAGTCCCTCCTTCAGAAGATGCTATTAATACTGGACTTTCAAAATCTGGATCTATCACTATAGATAAATAAATTTCTCTAGAAATTATAGTTGTATTAGTAATTAATATCTTCTCTACAATCACTCCTTCTGAATCTGTTTGACTAGTAACAATTTTTTTTCCAAGAATACTATTTGCAAAGTTTTTTGCCTCACTAGGAGTAGAACATAGCTTCACTCCTCCTGCTTTACCTCTTCCTCCAGAGTGTATTTGAGCTTTAGCTACAACTTCCCCTCCAAATTTTTTGGAGATATCAAATATCTCTTGAGGCGTTGAACCTATTTCTCCCGTAGGAAAATTTATATTATATTTCTTAAGTAAATCTCTAGCTTGATATTCGTGTAAATTCATTAGTAAGTTCTTACAATTTTAAATACTGACAAACTAATTAAATCCTATTATCATGTATATTCATAATACTTTTTTAGGCTACTTTTGATTTTTTTTATAAAAGTTTATATTTATAATAGTTATTAGTGTTCTAAAAAAACTTAAGGAGTTATAAATGGAAGCTTTATGGGCACTCATAATTGTCTTCGGTTCAACTGGTATTTGGCTAATAATTCTACAGTTGATAAATAATTATTTAGCAAAAAAAGAAGAATAATCATTTAAAAATTATTATATTTTATGCTTGAATTTAACAATATTTCCTATTCTATTTCTCAGAGGAAATTATTTGAAAACACCTCTCTACTTGTTCCTAATGGTTATCATTTAGGATTAATTGGCTCTAATGGAATTGGTAAATCTACATTATTTAATTTGATAACAAAGGAACTTTCTTTAGATGAAGGAGACATAAAGCTTCAATCTAATAAATCTATTGGTATTTTACAGCAAGAAATTCCTGACACACAGCTAACTTTATTAGATTTTGTACTATCAGGGAATCAAGAACAAACAGAACTATTAAAAGAAGTAGAGACTTCTACAAACCCAGATAGAATTTCTGAAATATATATGAGATTAGAAGATCTAAATGCTTATGATGCTCCTTGGAAGGCATCATTAATACTTTCGGGACTAGGGTTTGATAAATCTCAACAAGAAAAAAAACTTAGTGATTTTTCTGGTGGATGGAGAATGAGAGTTGGACTTGCATCAGCTTTGTTTAATGAGCCAGATTTATTGCTATTAGACGAACCTACTAATCATTTAGATTTTGAATCTAATATTTGGTTAGAAAATTTTTTAGTAAATTATCCAAGAACATTCATTTTAATAAGTCATGATAGAGAAGCTTTGAATAAAACAGTTGACCATATAATTCATATTGATCAGTTAAAGTTAAATATTTATACAGGTAATTATGATCAATATGAAAATCAATATGCTCAAAAAATAATAGGTCAACAGTCATTATTCGAAAAACAACAAGCTTATAAAAAAAATGTAATGC
This sequence comes from Dehalococcoidales bacterium, assembly GCA_009937255.1. GTDB lineage: Bacteria > Chloroflexota > Dehalococcoidia > Lucifugimonadales > Lucifugimonadaceae > TMED-70. The sequence continues at coordinate 12,142 of JAACCT010000070.1, read as the reverse complement.
GATTTGTTAATAGGTTTGGTTCTAAAGCTAGTAAAGCAAAGCAGGCTCAAAGTAGACTTAAGTCTCTTGAAAAAATGGATTTAGTTGATGCTGTAATTTCTGATAGAGCTATAAAATTTTCATTTCCAAAACCTGAAAATTTAGGCTCCTCTATAATCACCTTAGATCACGTAGATGTAGGTTATGAAATAAATAAACCTATTCTAAAAGATATAAATCTTAGTATTGCAAATGATAGTAGAATTGCGCTTCTTGGTGCAAATGGTAATGGTAAATCTACTTTAATTAAATTGATTTCAGAAAAATTAGAACCTATGAGTGGGAAAATAATAAAAAGTAAAAAATTGAAAATTGGTTATTTTGCCCAACATCAATCTGAAGAACTAGAATTAGATCAAACAGCCTTCCAAGTACTTTCTCAAAAAGCTCTTGATCAACCAGAATTAAAAACAAGAGGTATTTTAGGAAAATTTGGTTTTGATAAAGCAAAATCGGATACCAAAATAGGAAAACTTTCAGGTGGTGAAAAAACTAGATTATTATTTTGTTTGATGAGTTTTGAATCTCCAAATATTTTATTATTAGATGAGCCCACTAATCATTTAGATATTGACTCTATATCTGCTTTAATTAATGCTTTAAACGATTACGAAGGATGCGTAATCCTTGTTAGTCATGATACTCAGTTAATAGAAAAAGTTTCTGACCAATTAGTACTGATAAAAGATGGTAAGGTAAATAATTTTTTAGAAGATTTAGAAAGTTATAAAACTTTAATTATGGATGATAAAAAATCTAATCGTTCTAAAAATAAAAAAGAAAAAAATCAAAAGAAGAACCAAAAAAAATTAAAAAAGTTAGAAATAAATATTAAAAGACTAACAAAAGAAAAATTAAATATAGAAAACCAACTGGTTGATAAAGAAAATATTAGTAATTACGATTTATTATCCGATTTATCTAATAAATATACTGAAATAAAAAAAGATTTAGAAAAAAGTGAAGAATTGTGGTTAAATCAACAAGAATAATCACATAATTTACTGGCGGAGGGGACAGGATTCGAACCTGCGGTACCCTTACGGATACTCCTGTTTTCAAGACAGACGCTTTCAACCACTCAGCCACCCCTCCAATAAAAAAACAGACATTTTTTATTATATAAGAAATTTATTCTAATTTACCCCAACTGTCGCCAGTTTTTATATCTACTAGCACAGGTACGTCTAATTTAATTGCATTTGGCATTATTTCATTTATCATCATACTTAATTCCATAAGCTCTCCAGGAGCTACTTCGAATATTAGTTCATCATGAACTTGAATTAACATTTTTGAATTCAAGGAATTTATCTTAATTTCTTTGCCTAAATTTATCATAGCAACTTTTATTATTTCAGCAGCTGTTCCTTGTATAGGCATATTTATTGCTACTCTTTCAGCAAAGCTTCGAGCTCTTCCATTAGCAGAATTTATATCATCAATATATCTTCTTCTACCAAGCAAAGTTTCTGAATATCCTGTAGATTTTGCATCTTGTATTAATTTATTTTGAAACTCTTTAATACCAGGATATTTCCCAAAATAAAGATCTATAAATTCTTTTCCTTGCTGCCTTGTAAGATCTGTTTGTTGAGAAACCCCATGAGGACCTAACCCATATAAAACTCCAAAATTTAATATTTTTGCAATTCTTCTCTGTTCTTGAGAAACTTGGGATGAGCCATACATTAATTCAGCAGTTGAATTATGAATATCCTCACCATTTATGAAAGCTTTTACCAAGTTTTCTTCTTTTGATAAATGCGCAAGAACTCTCAATTCTATTTGAGAATAATCAACAGATAGCATTTGAAATTTTTTCTTTTGATCAACTATAAATGCTGATCTAACTTGTCTTCCTATATCAGATCTTACTGGTATATTTTGTACATTAGGGTTTTGACTTGATAACCTTCCGGTTGAAGTGCCTAATTGGTTGAATGTAGTGTGTATTCTTTGAGTTTTTTTATTGATTAAATTTGGCAGTGAATCTACATATGTTGACTTGATTTTGGATAATTCTCTATATCTCAGAATTCCTGAAGCAATCTGTACTATTCTTTCGTCAAGATTTTTATTTTGGGAGTAATTTTCTAAAACTTCAGCATCAACTGAAATTCCAGTTTTTGTTTTCTTTATAGTTGGGGCATTTAAGTGATCTACTAGAATTTCTGCTACTTGTTTTCCAGAATTTAGATTAAAGTCCTTTTCAGGATAAATATTATGTATTGTCTGATCGAGTTCATCTAAATCAATTTCTAATGCTTTAGACATTTTATTTAATTTATCCAAATCAAGTAAAAAACCATTATATTGCATCGTTATTATTTCTTTAATGAGTGGTATTTCTACTTTATAAAAAAGATCTTCTTGATTAAATTTCTTTAATTCATTAATAAAATAGTTTCTAAGCTTAAAAGTTATTAGAGAATCAGATGCAGCATATTTATATACTTCATTTATGTTAATTTGATCTAGCGTTTTTTGATTTTTTCCCGTTCCAATTAAATCTTGTATTCTTGTCATAGAAATATTTAAAATTTCTGTTGATAAGTTTTTTAATCCTAAATTCCTACGACCACACAAAGCAGCGGCTATTACTGTATCAAAGTCAAGATTTTCAACTTCAATACCAAAGTTTTTTAATACCATCATGTCAAAGTTTGCATTATGTGCAGATTTGGATATTGATGGGTCTTCAAAAAGATTTTTAATTTTTTCAAAATTTTCTTTATTAAAACTTACATTTATTTCATCATGTTTTATTACTAAGTACCAAGCTTTATTTTCAGAGTTACTAAATGAAATACCAATAATTTCATCTTCTAATGTATTTAATCCTGTCGTTTCTGTATCAAAAGAAAAATGATTAGATGCTTTAAGTTCAATTAACATTTTTTCAAACACTTCTGAATTATTTACTAATATAAGAGAGTCTTCCGGAATGTCTATTGTAGATATTGTAATTTTTTTTTCAGGTATTTCATTAGTTAAATTAATAATACTTTTTATGTTATTAAAACTATTTCTTAATTCATAATGTTCAAATGTAGATTTTATTTTATCTGAATCATGGTTTGTAAATTCACATTTTTTTATTTCAAAATCAATTTCTACATTTGTCACAATTTCTGTTAAACTTAAACCTTTTTTTGCTACTTCAATATTTTCAGATAAAATATTTTGAATTCTTTTTGCACCTCTTAGTTCAATATTTTCTATATTATTTATATTTTCAAATAAATTTTCAAAGTGACCATACTCAGATAATAATGTTCTAGCTGCTTTTTTTCCTATGCCAGGGACTCCAGGGATATTATCAGATGGATCTCCTTCTAATGCTTTTATTTCAGCTACAAATTCTGGCCCTAATCCATCATATCTTTCTTTGACTTTTTCTGTGTCATAAATCCTTATATCTCCAAATCCTGAGTACATCAATACATTTGTTTCTTTATTTACAAGTTGTAACTGATCTGCGTCTCCTGTAAGTATTAAGCAATCTAATTCTTTTGAATTAGCTATTGAACTAATAGTTCCAACCAAATCATCTGCTTCAAAACCATCTTTTTCAAAAACAGGTATTTGTAATGATGATAATAAATCTTTTGCAATAGGTATTTGTTTATGAAGATTTGGATCTACGGGAGGTCTTTGTGCTTTATATTCTGGAAATATTTCATCCCTAAATGTTGCAGCTTTAGTATCAAAACAAACAACAATATGAGTGATATTATTTTCTCTTATTGATTTGATTAAAGTATTTATAAATCCATATGCACCACGAGTGTCTATTTTATTTGAATTCAGTCTTTCTGGTATAGAAAACCAGGCCCTGAAAACCATCGCGTGTCCATCTACTATTAATAGCTTTTCTTTTTTTGTTACCATCTATTAGATATTATTAGTAATTTCTAATTTAGTCTCAATCAACCTTAATTATTTTATGACTTTTTTTACCTTTAGAGATAATTAATATTTGATTGGCCTTTAGATCATTAGTAGTAATAATTTTTTCAATTTTATTTATTTTTTCTCCATTTAATGAAATACCACCTTGCAAAATTAATCTTTTTGACTCCGCCAAAGAACTACAAAGTCCATAATTTACTGAAATTTGTTGTAATGTAATACCGCTATCTAATTCTTTTCTTGATAATTGGGTATTTTCATCTGAACCTTTGTATAAATCTTTATAATCTTCTTCTTTTAAGATTTTCCAATTACCTTGATTTAGTCCTTCTGTCTGCCTTAAAGCACTGTTCATACCTTTATCTCCATGAATTATTCTTGTTATTTCTTTACTTAAAAAGTGTTGAGATTCTCGCTTAAAAGGAGATTGTAAAGTTGCCTCTTTTAGTTCTTCGTAATCCTTAAATGAAATATCAGTAAATAATTTGATATATTTTAATACTTCTTCATCGCTAGAGTTATAAAAATACTGAAAAACTTTATAGGGTATTGTAACTTCTGGATCTAAAGTTATTGCTCCATCTACACTTTTACCAAATTTTTCTCCATTTGAAGTTGTTAGAAGAGGGTAAGTAATTCCATGGGCTTTATTGTTGATATTAGTATTCTTTTTTCTAATTAAATCCACACCAGCTACAATATTTCCCCATTGATCGGAACCTCCCATTTGAAAAGTACAATTATAATTTTCAAAAAGATATAAAAAGTCATACGCTTGTAGTAATTGATAACTGAATTCTGTGAAAGAAATACCTTCTTCTCTAGAAATTCTATTCTTTACAGAATCTTTACTCATCATATTATTTAAGTTGAAAAATTTTCCAGTATCTCTAAGAAAATCTATAAGATTGATTTTAGATAACCATTCTGAATTATTGATTATTTTTGCAGGGTTATTTTTATTTTCAAAATCTAAAAATTTTTCTAACTGAGATTTTATACCTATAAGATTTTCTTCTATTTGTTCATTAGAAAGTAATTTTCTTTCATCAGCTTTTCCTGATGGATCTCCTATCATACCCGTTCCTCCTCCAACAATAACTATAGGGGTATGTCCGTGATTTTGTAGTCTTTGCAAACCTAAAATAGGTATTAGATTGCCTATATGTAGACTCTTAGCTGTAGGGTCAAAACCGTTATAACATGTTATTTTTTCTTTTATCAGCAAAGAATCTGCGTTAGTGGTAAAATCTTTTAGATATTCTCTCCATTTAAATTCTTCTATAATATTTTCGAATTTATTATTCATTTTCTTTATTTAAAATCTTCTTGATTTTTATGATATCTTTTTTCATTTGATTTTTAAGGTCATCTAAAGATCTAAACTCAACTTGAGCTCTAACTTTATCTACAATTAGTAATTCAATAATTTCATCATATATGTTTTCTTTAAAATCAATTATGAAAACTTCTATTTTATGTGACGAATCATTTTTTATAGTTGGCCTATTGCCTATGGATAAGGCTCCAAGTAATAATTTATCTCCTAGCTTGACATAGCATGCGTATATTCCATCAGATGGGAGTTGGATTTTTTCTTGTAATTTTATATTTGCAGTAGGAAATCCTATAGTTCTACCAATTTGATCTCCTTTTTCAACTTTTCCAGATAGAGTATATTTTTCTCCTAGGTAGTTATTAACATTTATTATTTTACCTTGGATAAGTAAATCAGAAATTTTAGAGGAGGAAATAATATCTTTATCAATATTTTTCATATTAATAAAAAAAACATCTATATCTAATTTTTTACAAAGAGATTTTAGTTTATCTCCAGACATTTGATCAGTTCCTATTTTAGTATTAAGACTTACAATCATACTTTTAATATTCGCAAATTTTGATAGTTTTTGAAGGAAATTTTCAGCAGATAACTTTTTTAATTCTTGATTAAATTCTAATGGAAAAACAAAATCTAAACCTAAATTATTAATTTTATTTATCCTATGATTCAGTGTAGATAAGTATGGTCTAAAATAATTTTCATTTATAATTTCTCTTGGTCTTTTCTTGAAAACTAATGATAAAGATTTTAAGTTACTTTTTTTCGATAAGGATATTAAATTTTTAAAAAGAGAAACATGTCCCTTATGCACCCCGTCAAAAGTACCTATACAAAAAGCAGTTTTACTTTTACCAACTATTTTTGAAAGTTCAATTAATTGTTGTTCAAAATTGTTCTTCATTTATTATTTTTTTAACTTTTCAGAAATTATTTTCCTAAAGTTTTATTAGCTTTTAATATAATTTCTTCTGTTTTTTCCCATCCAACACATTTGTCTGTTATTGAAACTCCATATTGAAGTTTTGACAAATCTTCTTCTAAAGTCTGACCACCTGGATTGATGTTACTTTCTAGCATAATCCCAATAATTTTACTATTACCATTTACCTTTTGGCTAATTACATCTTCAAATACAACTGGTTGTCTATTGTGATCTTTATTTGAATTGCCATGAGAACAATCAACTACTATATTTGGTTCTAATCCATTTTTTTCTAGTAATGCTTGAGCAGTATTAACAGATTCTTCATCATAATTTGTTCCTGTTGCTCCACCTCTAAGAATAACATGATTTGCTACATTACCTTCTGTGATAACTACTGAAGTTTTACCCTCGTTATCAATACCAAGGAATGCATGTTCACCATTACAAGCAACCATAGCGTCTATTGCAAGTTGAACAGACCCTCCAGTTCCGTTTTTAAAACCTATAGGCATTGATAATCCGCTCGCCATTTGCCTATGAGTCTGGCTTTCAGTTGTTCTTGCTCCTATAGCTGCCCAAGATATGAAATCTCCAATGTATTGAGGAGTAAAAGGATCTAAAAATTCTGTGGCTGTTGGTAATCCTATTTCTGTAACTTCTGATAAAATTTGTCTTCCAAGTTTTATGCCCTTAGGTATATTAAAGGTTCCATTTAGATCAGGGTCGTTGATTAAACCTTTCCAACCTATAGTCGTTCTAGGCTTTTCAAAATATACCCGCATAACTATATAAATATTTTCTTTAACTTTTTCTGATAGCTCTTTTAGTTTTTTAGCATATTCTATTCCTGCTTTAGGGTCGTGTATTGAACATGGTCCTACTAATAAAAGTAATCTATCATCATTTCCATTTATGATTTCTTCAATCGTATTTCTAGAATTCTTAACTAATGAAATCTGAGTATCAGATGATGGAATTTCTTTAATATAAGAATCTGGTGATGGTAATCTGGTTATTTCTTTAATATTTAAATTTTGTATATTTTTCATTTTTTCCCTTTATGTTCTTTTCATTTTTTTTATATATTAATAAAAAAAAGGCTCTTTCAGAGAGCCTTTAGATAATCTATGCATAATTCACACACTAAAAAGACTCTAAGTGCCTAAAATAATAATATGTGTAATTTTTAATCTTCATTTATTTTTACCTTTTATCAAGTCTAACTTAATTTTATTATATTTGCTTAACTTATAGATCTGTTCTGAAATTTGTTGCCTTGTTTAGATATACATGTTTTATATCATTTTGGGTAAGATTTGTATTCCAATGAATCAAAATTCTTATACAAAGTTTTAAGCCATTGGGGTTATTTATTTCATGCATATTTAATAACGGGACTGTATTTAAAGATAGAATTTCTCTAGCTGCAACTGCTGGAAATTCTGTATTAACATCAATAGTAGTTGTAAATATTATAGAAGCAATATCTTCTGAATTTATATCATTTACTGATATAATTTCTTTGAGAAGATTTGATGTTTCTTTAACTATTTCTTCTTTAGTATTTTCTTTGACTGTTGTGGCTCCACGAACACCTCTTACAAGCATCACTACCTCTTTATTACTTTTATTTACTATTCAATTAAACTTGAAATAAAGCTTTCAGTTATTTTAATAATATTACCATCTCTATTATTTTTTATCTGATTAATTAAAGCTGATCCAACTATTGCTGCATCAGCAAATTTCCCTATATTATTTACATCATATTTATTAGAAACTCCAAAACCAACGGCAACAGGTGTGTCTGTATGAACTTTTACAGAATTTACTAAATTTTCAACTCTATCAAATGTAACTTTTCTTTCTCCTGTTACTCCGAGTACAGAAACGCAATAAATAAAACCTGAAGCTATTTTACAAGCTTTTTCTATTATTGATTGTGGTGAGTTAACAGATAACAAAGGAATATAAGATATATTATTTAAATTTGTTTCATATATTATTGGATCTGCTTCATATATAGGTAAATCAGCAATAATAAGACCATTTACTCCTGCTTCATTTGAGTCTCTACAAAACTTTTTTATATCGTAGGCTAAAATATTATTGTAATATCCCATTAGTACAACAGGAATTGTTAGACCTTTTGATCTAGCCATACGAACAGTTTCTATACACTTATTTGTGTTTATTCCATTTTTTATAGCGATACTACTTGAATATTGTATGGTTAAGCCTTCTGCTAAAGGATCGCTATTTGGCATTCCTATTTCAATTACACTGGCTCCAGAATTTTCTATAGCAATAAGTAATTCTATAAAATCTTCTATATTTGGATATCCACATGTAATAAAGGGTATGATTGATGTTTTACTATCAGCATTAATTTTTTCTGAAATCAAAATAAACTCCTTTTCTATTATTATAATGTCTGTGACGTAACAATGAGGGCTAAAAGGTTATGAAAAGTATGTATGGTGATTGAAGGTAATAAACTTTTTGTTTTAATCCTAATTATAGATAAAGCTACGCCTAATATAGCAGCTGGAACAATAGTAGAAGGCTCTAAATGTATAACACCAAAAATTATAGAATTGATAATTACACCAGTTACAGTATTTGATTTTTCTTTAACAATTTTATATAAATAACCTCTAAATATTACTTCCTCGCAGAATGGTGCAACAATACATGCCAGAAAAAAAATCAAAAAATAATTATTATTTAGAGAGTCAAATATTTCTTTAGAGTAGTTATTACTTTTGAATATTTCTAAATTAAAATATTCAATTAATTGTGACCATAAAATTATTATTGGCCAAGCTAGAAAATATATTCCAAAATACTTTATTTTATTTATGGAAATTAGATTAAGCCCTAACCAGTCTTTTACATTGAAATCATATCTTTTAATTATTTGAAAAATTATAAATATTGCTCCAACATCCACTAATAATACTTCTAAAATAATACTTGTTATGTTTGATTGTAAAAAAAATTTAATTATTCCAATAAAAATTACAATAGGAATCAAAATATATACTGAAAACTTAGGAATATTGATTTTATTAGCAGTAAAAATTGAGATCTTATAAAACAAAATTATAATTATTGAAAAAAGCAAAATATTAATAATGCTCTTACTATCTGTTGTGAAGATAAAATTTAATATTTTAGATAAATATTGATCTAGTAAAATAATAAATAGAAGTAAGAATATAAAAAAAAATAAATCTAAAATATGATTGTATTTTTTTGTACTTTGCATTACTGATTCCAACTAATATCACCAAATAAAAGATTATGAAAATTAAAGTTTTCGAATTCTTTTTTTGACTCTTCTATAGAAATTGATTTACCGTGTCCAGGTAATATTATAGTTTCATTAGCAAGGCTATAAATATTTTTTGTAATAGAATTATAAATTTTATTAAAACTTTTTGAATCAACAGTTTTACCTGGTCCACCAGGGAATAAAGTATCACCAGTGAACAAAAATTTGTTTTCATCAATTTCTAAATAAAAACAAATAGAGCCTGCAGTATGACCTGGGGTATAAATTATTTCTAATTCTAAATCTTTGTTAATAATTTTATTTAACTTTTTAAGTTTTGTGACTTTTCCAGCATAATTTAGATATTTAGCATCTTCTAAACCTATTGAAATATTTATATCTCCTAATCTATCTTTTGCGAAGTCTATTCCTTCAATATGGTCATAATGTCCATGGGTTATTATAGCTTGAATTGTATCTATATTTTTAGATTTTTGTAATTTATTCTTAGGAGTTGCATTAATTAACTCTATAGGATTATCTGGGATATCAATTATTATTGAATTATTTGTAGTTTTAGAAATTAATAAATAGGAATTATTCTGTAGCATTCCTGAAATAAAGAACTCTAATTTTAGAGTATTATTTTCAAAAATAATCATGAAGACTGCGGTTCAGGGAATCCTTTTTTAGGCTTATATTTCACTGAATCATTTTCTTTTTGAGTGACATTCTCTTCTTTATCACTAAAAGAAATTTCATTACCTGCCATAAGATCTTTAAATTGATCAGCATCTAAAGTTTCATATTTTAATAAAGCTTCTGCTAAAAGATCTAATTGTTTTTTTTCTTTTTTTAGAATTTTATTTGCATTTTTCTTACCTTCATTAAGTAGTGAAGAAATTTCTTTATCTATTTTTACAGCAGTTTCTTCAGAATAATCTTGTTCGTCTCCTTGACCTCTTCCAAGAAAAACAGCCTGTTGTTTTTTCCCATAGGCTCTTTGAGGTAAATCTGGAATCATTCCATAAGTCATAACCATTTCTTTTGCAATCTTAGTTGCCTGTTCAAAGTCGTTTGATGCTCCAGTTGTAAAAACACCATCATGCGTAATAAATTCAGCTTCTCTTCCCCCCATTAAAGATGCTATCATCGCTTCTAACTCAATCTTTGTCATCAAAGATTGATCTTCTTGTTCATATCTTGTGAATCCACCTGCGTGGCCTCTAGAAACAATTGTTATTTTTCCAACAGTCTTACCTTCAGGCATAAAATATGAAACTACAGCATGACCAGCTTCATGATATGCAACTAACTTTCTTTCTTTTTCACTAATAACTTTTGATTTTCTTGCAGGACCCATTGAGACCCTATCAATAGCTTCAGTCAAATCAGCTAGATGAATAACTTTTGCTCTCTTTCTAGCAGCAAGTAAAGCAGATTCATTTATCAAATTAGCTAAATCTGCACCAGAAAAACCAGGTGTTTGTTTCGCTATTGTTCCCATATCTACTTTTTTATCAATAGGTTTTCCTTTAGAGTGAACACCCAATATCTCAGTTCTTCCAGCAACATCAGGGTTATCTATGGTTACCCTTCTATCAAATCTTCCAGGTCTTAAAAGTGCTGGGTCTAATATATCAGCTCTGTTAGTAGCAGCAATAACAATTACATTATTAGTTACTTCAAAACCATCCATTTCAACTAGGATTTGATTAAGAGTTTGTTCTCTTTCATCATGACCTCCTCCTAGTCCTGCTCCTCTGTGTCTTCCCACAGCATCTATTTCGTCAACAAATATAATACAAGGAGAGTGTCTTTTCGCCTGATTGAATAAATCTCTAACCCTTGAAGCTCCTACTCCAACAAACATTTCTACAAATTCTGAACCTGATATTGAGAAAAATGGAACACCCGCTTCACCTGCCACAGCTCTTGCAAGAAGAGTTTTTCCTGTTCCAGGAGGCCCAACTAGTAGTACTCCGGAAGGAATCTTTGCTCCAATTGATGTAAATCTTTCAGGAAATTTTAGAAATTCAACAACTTCTTCTAATTCCTCTTTAGCTTCAGGCAAACCTGCTACATCAAAAAAAGTAACATTAGCCTTTGCGCCAACAAACATTTTGGCTTTACTTTTACCAAAGTTCATTGCACCACCGCCACCACCTTGAGCTTGCTTCATGATAAAAAATAAAAAACCAAACATTAATATAAATGGTAACAATCCTATAAGAATGGAGAATATTGTACTAATACCACCTCCATTGTTGACTATAACCGAGTAAGCTGAAGGATCAATCCCAGATGCAGACATTATTTCGTAAACGCTTGTCCCTGGCTCTTTACTAGCCTTAAAAACTTCTCCATTCTTCGAATAGGTAAGCTTATCCCCATTAACTTCAATATTAACTGGATATGCAGTTCCTTCCGCACTTTTAGAAATCCTGACTAAATGTCCCAAGTCTTTTTCTTCAGAACTTTCAAATGAATTTCCTAAAAAAAAGTAAAATGCCCCAACTAAAAAAATACCTGCAATGATGTAAGTGATACTGTTATTAAATAGCTTTTTATTCATATAATTTTTTCTACTAAACTAATAGCTTTGTTCTAAAATCTTATCATAAAGTTAATGTTTTTTAAT
>JAACCT010000012.1 GCA_009937255.1 Dehalococcoidales bacterium | reverse complement strand
TCGAAATATGCTTAACCATAAGGTAACTACCTGTTAAATTAATCCCTACTACTGAGTCCCAAATTTCGTCAGGAAAATCTTCTATTTCTAGTGACGCTCCCTGTAAAATACCTGCTAAATTTATTAGAATATCTACTCCTTCTAACCATTGTTCAGCGGCAAGCACTCCTCCTGATACTTGATTTGAGTCTCTTACATCTACATTCCAGTATCTTATATCGTATCCGTTCTGATTTAATTCATTAGTAAGCTTAATTCCTTCAGTATTATTTACATCAAAAATAGCTATTTTTGCATTATTTTCTGCAAATAATTTTACAACTTCTTTACCTATGCCCGTTGAACCACCTGTAATTATAACTTTTTTATTACTAAGGTCAATTTTCATATCTTACTCCCAAATTATTGCTATATTAATTGGATTTTTATACATTTTATTTTCTGAGATATTAATTTTTGAGGTAAATTTAATTATTTTTTAATTAAAAAATTTAGCAACATTTCTTCTTTGTATTTTGCCTGTAGCTGTTCTAGGTAGCTTATCAGTAAAGTAAATTTTTTCTGGAACTTTAAAACTTGCTAATGATTTTGAACAAAATTCTTGAATATCTTTTTCTGTAACTTCTGAATTTACTACTAAAGCAGCATGTACTACTTCACCATATTTTACATCCGCAAAAGCAAAACATACAGCTTCGTTTACTGAAGGGTGATTTATTAAAATTGAGTCAACCTCTAAAGGAGATATTTTTGCTCCGCCTCTATTAATTAGCTCTTTTATTCTTCCAGTAAGACTTAAATATCCATCTTTATCAATAAATCCTTGATCTCCGGTTCTAAACCATCCGTTTACATAAGCCTCTTTATTTGCGTCATTATTATTATGATAACCACTTGTGACATTTTCTCCTTTAATTACAATTTCACCTACTTGATCTACATCTAGCATTTCTCCTAATTTTTCCATAGACATTATATTAATTTCTAGTCCTGTTGGCTTCCCGACACTTCCAGCTTTTCTTTTTTCTGGAGGTAAAGGATTAGAGCTCATTTGATGCGAAGCTTCAGTCATACCGTATGCTTCTAAAACAGGTGCTCCAAATCTTTCTTCAAGGTCATTAAGTACAGAAGGAGCTAATGCTGCTGAGCAAGAACGAATTATTCTAAATGATTTTTTTGGAGCTTTATCTTGATCTGCTCTCAATAAAAGTATTTGATGAATTGTAGGTACAGCAGAATACCATGTGGCATTATATTTATTTTGAATATCCCAAAAAGCACTTGCTGAAAATTTTGCAGGAATTACTATTTGACCACCTGAAGCTAGGGTAGAAAGAGCAACTCCAATTAACCCATGAACATGAAATAATGGCATAACCACCATCGCTATATCTTCTTTATTTAATTCGTATGTATCAACGATATTAGTTAGAGATTTTAATAGATTTTTATGTTTTAAAGGGACCCCTTTAGGCCTACTTGTTGTGCCAGAGGTGTGCAAGAAGAGACAAGAATTATTTTCATTTGCAGAATTATAATTTTTATTATCAGGACCTGATCCTCTAAAATCTATTTTTAAAGACTCTCCGCTATAATCAACAATTCCAACTGGGATATTTTTAGATTTTGCCTCACCTATTACTTTGTGATTTTCAGTTGTTATTACCAAAGAAGGACTTATATCTTCTAAGTAAAATTTAAATTCTTCCTCTGTAAATTCTGGATTTAGAGGAGCTACAACAGCATTTGTATTAGTAACTGAAAGAAAAGAAATTATAAATTCTGCATTATTTCCTAAAACAATTACTATTGGCTTTTCATTAATTGTTCCAAAAGATTTTAACTGTTCTGAAGTTTCATTGACTAAAGATTTAAGTTTAGAGTAATTTATTTCAAATTTTCCTGGAATTGAAATTGCAGTAGCATTATCATCTCCTGATTTTAAAATATCCGGAAGAACATTTGTATTCATATAATTTATCCCTTTAAAATTTATTTAAATTAATAATTTTTATCATTCTATAGAAAATTTAATAATTTCTAACAATTTTTCCTCCCTAATTCAGATACTTCCTCAACTATTTCAACAGGAGTATTTCTAGCTACTATTAGCTTTAGATCATCTTTTCCTGTGTTTACAGGTTGGTGTAAAGATCCTTCTGGAACAAAAATAAAATCTCCTTCAGAAATATTTTCTTCTATTTCCATACTATCCCCATGAATAAAAACTCCTCTTCCTGACAAAACATATATTGCTGATTCACAATTAGTATGAAAATGAGTAGTTGAACATCTCTCAGATGGAATAGTTGCAATTGCTAAATGTATATTTTTTGCACCACTTAATGATTCCGAAACTCCAGCTAGTCTAATCATGGCTCCAGAATTTATCTCTTCCTCCAGATTGTTTTTTTGGGTTATTATGATTTTTTTCATTATTTTATCTTCTTATTAATTTGATTTATATATATATTATAAGTCGGGAGCTATACTTGAAAAGGAGATTTATTGTAATGTATGGAACTATATTTAATCTAAAAATAAAAGAAGGACATGATGATGCCTTTTTAGAATTGATGAAAGAAACATCAGAGTTTCCTGAAGGAATGATTGCATGGTTTTTAATGAAACCTGACTCTAAAAAAGATTGGATAGGAGTAGCTGTTTTTGATTCGATTCAATCACATGTAAATAATTCTAATAGTCCAAATCAAAATGAATCATTCATTAAAATGATGGATCATTTGGATGAAGAGCCTGTTTGGACAGATGGTGAATATGTGATAGGTGAACTAGCTTAACTTTATGGATCAGAGCAATCTCTCATAAATCCACAATTTTTACATATAATTTTACAATGTAGTTTTATTGTTTCAAAACTACATATTTCACAAGTTTCAGTTTTTTGTGTTTTTTGATTCATATGATTTTATTTATAATAAATTCTCCAATTTATCCTAATGTATATTATAAAAAGTATAATTTCTTTTTTCTGTAATTCAATATTCTTGAATGAAAATTGGTATGTAAAAGTATAAATTTAATTAGTAACTTAAAATATAATTGTTATATATGAATATTTCATTAATTTTTCCTGATCAACTTTTTGAATCAAACCCTTGTTTGGATAAAAGCAATAGAATAATTTTACTCAGCCACCCATTTTATTTTTCAAAATATTCTTATAACAAAAAAAATTAATGTTACACATTATGTCTATGGAATATTATAAAAATAGTCTTATTGCAAAAGGATTTGATGTAGACATAATGCAAAAAAAAGACTTTTTACTGATTCTTGATAAAAAATCAAATGATAATCATCATATTCATGTATGTGAAAATTCAAATTTTGAAATCTCTAATTTTTTACATGAAATATCACAAAAAAACCTTCAAGTTAAACTTTATAAATCTCCAATGTTTTATGAGTCAATTGATGATTTATATGATTATTTTGGTAATAAAAACCAGTACCTTTTATCAAATTTTTATAAGAAGGTCAGAAAAAAACATAATATATTAGTAACAGCAAATGATGAGCCCTTAGGAGGAAAATGGAGTTATGATTCTGAAAATAGAAAAAAGCCTCCTCAAGACTTTGAAATTCCATATAATAAAAAATTTATTTATAATAAAAAAATTCTTCATAAAGCAATTGCAGCTATTAATTCTAATTTTACAAATAATATTGGTAGTGTTGATGAGTTTAATTTTCCAGTTACAAGAGATCAAGCATTACAAAATTTAGATTTTTTTTTAAAAAATAAATTCAATAAATTTGGGATATATCAAGATGCAATTATTTCTTCAGAGACTTTTTTGCTGCATAGTAATTTATCATCATCACTGAATATAGGCTTAATAACTCCAAATGAAGTTATTGAAAAATCTATAAACTATGCTGAAATCAATAATATTCCAATAAATTCACTTGAAGGGTTTGTAAGGCAAATTCTTGGTTGGAGAGAGTTTATTAGAGGTGTTTATGTTCATAAATCTGAAGATCAGTATAATAGTAATTTTTGGAATTCAAATAATGACCTACCTCCTTCATTTTATAAAGCAAAAACATTTATACCACCTCTAGATGATTCAATTTCTAAAAGTATAAAAAATTCATATGCCCATCATATTGAAAGGCTAATGATTCAAGGAAATATTATGCTTCTATTAGAAATTAATCCTAAGTTTGTGTATCAATGGTTTATGGAAATATTTATAGACTCTGCTGCATGGGTAATGGTACCTAACGTATTTGGAATGAGCTTATATTCTGATGGAGGAATAATGTCTACGAAGCCTTATATTAGTTCTAGTAATTACATACTGAAAATGAGTAACTATAAAAAAGGAGAATGGTCTTCAGTATGGGATTCTTTATTTTGGACATTTATTTACAAACATCGTACTAAAATTAGTAAGATTAATAGAATGTCTTTTATGCTAAAAATTCTAAATGATAAAAGCAAATTAGATATGTTAAATTATCATAAAATATCTGAAAAATATTTAGATTCTATTTATTAGACTTCCATTTTTTATAATTATTTTTACGTTCATTCATATATCTATGATAGTCATCAATAATTTTTTTTCTGAAGGGGTCTATTTCATCATCTATAGGAATAGGTGTACCTAAATAATTTAAACCTTTTGGCCAAACATAAATATTATCAGGCACTCCTGGAATGGGAGTAGGCTTCTTCCATTCATCTTCTCCTATAAACGAGGAAAACCATGAATGAAAAATCACTAATGAAAGCAATCCTATAATAAATATCATGAGCGGTATATTTAAATCTTCTCTACGAATCATAAGGTTATATTATATCTATATTAAACATGAAGCTAAACTAATTGGCAAAATAACCAAGCTACTATTAGCATTATTAAGCCTAATATAATATTTTATTTAAAGAGACTATATCTCATAAATTATCATAGAAAAATATATTGATAAACTTTGATTAAATGAATAACTTAGATATAACTATTAAATTATATGATATGTAATATTAATTATTGGAGTTTATTATGAAACTTACAGCTTACAGTGTTAAATTGAAAAAAGTAGTAGAAATCGCAGAGCCTAAAATTGTAACAATGAAAAATGGTAGAAAAGCTGTTTCAGGAGTTGCTGCTGAAGATCCAACATCGAAAGTTTTTAGAATTTTGAGTGATAAGGATGTTGCAGAAGTAGAAAAACAAATAAGCTAGTCCAAATTTATATCTCGTATTTTAGCTTTAGGTTTTGCAATACGCTTCCGTAGAATCATGGGCTATAAATACATGATGCTGAGGATTTTTTTATCTTCAGCATCTATAAAATCTTTTATAGATGGAATTTGGAGATCTCGAACCCTGTATCTATTTAGTATTATTAATTTCTCTTATAAGACTGACTATTAACTAAACACCATAGCTTAATAAATGAGACCTCTTATAGTAGTTCATGAGATGTCTCGCCATTATATGCTTGCCATAAGAGTTTTAGGAATAAATCTTCCTTAGTTTTTTGGAGGGATGTAAGTATCAGGAAGAATATCTACTTCTAGTAAAAATCCCTTTTCAATTTTTATATTACTTTCCTCTTCTTCCTTTTCCTATTCTCTGAGGACTATTCGATCGATTTTTTGAAAAATTTGATCCCTTTGCTACTTTATTATTATTGTAGTTTTTTTCATCAATTTTTTCTTTTTTTTTCTTTAAAATTTCATCAAATTTTATTTTACTGTCTTTATCCATTTTTTACCTAAACTTGTTAAGAACTTTCTATAATGATTTATGATATTGGTTACAGGTTAATATACAAATACCTTAATTTGCAACATATCCAATATTAAACATAGTTAAATATCATAAATATTACTTAATTTATATTGGTGGAG
>JAACCT010000069.1 GCA_009937255.1 Dehalococcoidales bacterium | reverse complement strand
TCAGAATTTGAAAGTGTAAAAGTAAGTGCATATCATAATAGAGGTGTTACAGAGTTATTAGAAAAAGTAATGTCAAATTCTAAGAGTATAGCACCTCAAGGTACTGAGATAAAACTATCAATTGTAGGTCATCCAAATGTAGGAAAATCTAGTATTTTTAATTTATTAACCGAAGATGACAGATCGATCGTAAGTGATATACCTGGAACCACAAGAGATAGTATTGATTACAACATAAATTATTTGGATAAAAAAATTAAATTTATTGATACTGCTGGTTTAAGGAAAAGAGGTCAAATTGAAAGAGGAATAGAAAAATACTCTTCTATAAGAACTTTAAAATCTGTTGAGAATGCTGACGTTTGTATTTTAATTTTAAATTCAGAAGAAATGATTACAGCTCAAGATTTACATATATCTGGATTTATTAAGGACTTAATGCGACCTTGTATAATACTACTTAATAAAATTGACCTTTTAGAAAAATTTGATAGAGACAATTTAGTTGAGGAAATTAAGAAAAAATTTAACCATATACCTGATATACCTGTAATATTTACATCCGCGATTACAAAATTAAATATTGAAAAGATTGTTCCTGAAGCTATCAAAGTATATGAAAATTCTATAAAAAGAATTAATAAAAAAGATCTTAATAGTTGTTTTTTAGACGCCATAAGTAGAAGGCAACCATCATCAAAAGGAAATAAAACACCAGAAATTTTTTCTATAAGTCAGTTTAAAGTAGGTCCTCCTGGATTTAAATTTGAATCTACTAACTATGATTTAATTCATTTTAGCTATAAAAGATATTTAGAAAACCAAATCAGAAATAATTTTGATTTTTCAGGTTGTCCAATAAGTTTAAAATTTGTGAAAGGTAGAAGGTTTTGAATATTTATATAAATATTTTAATATTAGTTATTTTTTGCTACCTTTTAGGATCAATACAAAGTGGAATACTTTTAGGAAAAATTTTCTACAAATTAGATATAAGAAAGTTCGGTTCTAAAAGTACAGGCGCAACTAATGTAAACAGAGTATTAGGAGTGAAGCCTGGAATAATAGTATTAATAATGGATATTCTTAAAGGTTTTATTCCAATATTAATTATTAAGTTATTGTTTGATGATAATCTATTAGGAATAATTGGATCTTGTTCGATAGTAATTGGGCACTGTTTCCCTATTTTTCATAAATTTAGAGGCGGTAAAGGAGTTGCCGCTGGATTTGGTTGCGTTATTATACATATTCCTGCAATTGCTTTGGTTTTAATTATCTCTCTACCAATCATTGTTTTTACAAAATTTGTTTCTTTGGGTGCAATAGTAGGAGCATTCTTATCTATAATTCTAATATTTTCTTTAGTAATAATTAGCTATCTAGAATATGAATACTTAATTTTAGGATTCATAATTCCTACAATAATAATTTTTAAACATTATACAAACTTTATAAGATTAATAAATAAAACAGAAAATAAAATTTCCTTTAATAATGCATCAAAATAAAATAGCCATATTAGGCATAACATCATGGGGGGTAACTCTTGGAAATCTATTATCTGAAAACTCAAATAATGTAACTTTACTATCAAGAAATTCTGATGAAACTGATTTAATTATAAAAAAAAGACAAATACAAAGAAATATAATTTATAAACTAAGCAAACATATTTCTATCTCAAATGATTATGAAAAAGAAATATCTGAAGCTAATGTGATTTTATTAGTAGTACCTAGTTACAGTATTAAAGAAAACATAATAAAAATTTCTAATTTTCTTTCTAAGGATCAAATTATAATAAGTGCTACTAAAGGATTTGAATATAATTCAAAAAAAACTATCTCTCAGTATATTTCAGAAAATACTAATATAAATAAGGCAAATATTGGTGTTATATCTGGTCCTAATATTTCGTCAGAAATTTATAAAGGACTTCCTTCATCTACAGTAATAGGAATTGATAAAAAGCATGCAGGTTACTTAAGAAATATATTTAACTCAAATAAATTTAGAGCATACAGCTCTAATGATGTTATTGGCATTGAGATGGGCGGGATACTAAAAAATATATTTGCTATTGGGGCCGGAATAATTCATGAGTATAATTTAGGTACTAATGCAATGGCATCTTATATAACTAGATCTTTACATGAAATAACAAATTTATCTTATTTATTTGGTACAAATAAAACTACTGTTTATGGTAATTCAGGATTAGGAGATTTAATTACTACTTGTTTTAATATAAATAGTAGAAATCATAAGTTAGGAACTCTTTTAGCCAAAGGAATGAATCTAGAAATAGCTGTAAAGAATATAAGTGGAGTTGTTGAAGGAATTCAAACTACAAAAATAATTCAAGAATTACTGTTAAATGAGATTTATAAATACCCCATAACAAATGAAGTATATAAAGTCTTGTTTGAAAATAAAAATCCCCTAAATGGAATTAATGATTTAATGAACCGTGAAGATACTACTGAGTGATATGTAAAAAATAATTAATATTATTTACTGCACAAATGGCTGCTGTTTCAGCTCTTAAAATATTTTTTCCTAAGCTTTGAATATTACAATTATTACCCTTTAATTTCATATATTCATCACTATTAAATCCACCTTCAGGACCAATTATCAATAGAATTTTCTTATAATTATGAATTTTCTCTTTATTTAAGTTTGTAATTTTTGAATTTTCATAAAACATTATTTTCAAAGTATCAGGATCGTTGTATTGATCAATTAAATCATTTAATAAAATTGGCTCATTTATCTGTGCCAC
>JAACCT010000011.1 GCA_009937255.1 Dehalococcoidales bacterium | reverse complement strand
TCAAAATTAAAAGAAAAGGTTAAAAACGCTAATAAAGCTCAGTTTTATACTCTAGTTATTGCTTTATGGTGGATACCTCTAGGTTCCTTCTGGAGTTTGGCTGCAATATGGATTAGATATTCAAATAACATTAAGAAATTTTTTGGATACAAACCAAAATAAACTTTTTTAAAATTATGCTTTCTAATAGTAACCTAAAAGCAATGATATTGATTAAGAAACTTAAAATCTTTATTTATTTATTATTTATATTTTGTTTTTTAGAGGTTCAATCCCAAGAAAAAATTCTAAATCTTAATAAAATAGAATTAGATGAATTTAATTTAGATGGAATTGTATCAAATGCAGAGATAAATGGAGCTAAAATTTTGGAAGTTAAATATGAAGAGCAACCAGGATATAATACAGAGCCAACACAGAGAACAATAGCATTTTTAACATATTCAAGTAAACATTTATATGTAGGAATTAAAGCTTATAGAGATAAAGTTATAGCGCCTGTTACAACTAGAGACAATAGAGCAATTTGGAGAGGTGATTTCACAGGAATCGCTATTGACACTTATGGAGATGCTAGAAATAACATCATTATCAACTCTAATCCTTCTGGAAGTCAAAGTGATGCTATTCGAATGCCTGGTACAGGAAGAGGTGGAGGCCCAAGTGTTAACTCAAACGTTAACTATGATTTTAAGTCTATGGGTAGAGTTACCTCAGACGGGTATGAGATAGAATTTCTAATACCTTTTTCTGAATTACCTTTTCCTAATGGAAATGATCAAGCTTGGAAAATTAAAATATTTACAGGATACCTTGATGATGAAAATGCAGGAGCTGAGGTTAGAGCAGCAACTAGTATGTCTAGTAGAGACTCAAGTTGTCAACTATGTCTTCTGGATCATACAATTATTTTGAATGAAATAGAAATTGATAAAAAACTTAATTTTCTTCCATACGTTAGTTCAAACTTAAGTGGCTCCAGAGAGAAATTTTATGATAGAATTAATTTTGAAACTCCTGAGTTGAGTTATGGATTAGGATTCTATATAGAGCTAAATAAAAATCTTTCAATTGAAGGAACAATTAATCCTGATTTTTCTCAGGTTGAATCTGATGCTACTAGAATTGACATTAATTCTCCAACAGCAATAAACTATCGAGAACGAAGACCTTTTTTTAATAGAGGAATTGATGCGATGGATTATTCCCTTAATGTATTTTATTCTAGGTCAATAAATAACCCCTCTTTTGCCTCAAAGATTATTAATCAGGGAAAAAAATCAAGATTATATATCTTAAGCGCCTTTGATGAAGAGACTCCGTATCTAGTACCAACTCAGTATGAATCTTTTTCAGGAGTTGGAGGTAAGAGTTTCAGTAATGTTTTAAGGTATCAGAATTTTATAAATTCTAATTCTCAAATTGGTTTTTTAGCTTCTAATAGGCTCTATGAAGGAGATGCTTATGGAAATCTATTTGGAGTCGATGCACTCTTTAATTTTTCCAATGTCTGGAAGTTTGAATTAGAATTATTCTTAAACAATAATAAAGAACCTAATTCTAACATAATTGAAACTGATAAAAAATTTGGAAATAAAACTGTTGCTTTAGATGGGGAAAATATAAAGGGTAGCGCAGTATTTGCCTCTATTAGAAGAGATACAGAAAATTGGAGAACAAGAATTGAATATAAAGAACTTTCAGATGGGTTTAGATCTGATTTGGGATTTATAACTACTAATGATTTAAGACAATACTCAGTAAGACAGGGATTCTATAAATTTCCAAATAAAGACTTATTAAAAAATTATAGTTTAGTATTTTCTCAAGATTTTATGTATAATCAATTAAATGAAATATCAAGATCAAATTTTCAAACCTACTTCTCTGTTTTAACTATACTAAACACCTCAATAACTCACAATTACGAGTATAATTTTTATAAATCTTATTTAGAATTTCAGTTTAAAAATTTTATTAACCATTGGGTTAGGCTAGAATCTCAACCATTTGATTTTCTTAACCTAGAAGTCTTCTATAAGTTTGGAAAAGATATTGCATATAGAGAAGAGACCCCCAAGCTAGGATATACAAATGATATAAGGTTCACAGCTCAATTATCTTTAACTGATAATTTAAGAATTACACCTACAATAAATTATTCATCAATAAAAAAAAATGATGGTGATGGATATTTTTTTAAAGGATATATAGGAAGGCTTGATGTAAGATATCAATTTACTAATACTTTTGATTTAAGGGTAATTTCTGAGTATAATGATTTCTCTAAACAATTCTTTTTACAGCCATTGATTTCCTGGAGGCCAAATCCTGATACAATTTTTTATGTTGGAGGCAATCAGAATTATGTAGACCAATTTATAGGCTATAATTCACCTCATTATAAAGTAAACAGAACTCAGTTATTTTTAAAGTTCCAGTATCTAATCAAATAAGCTTTTACTTTAACTAGCTTTTAACTTATAAATCAATTGTCTTTAAAAACTTTTTAATTTCTTTGGGGTCTAAAACAAAAAATGAGAAAAACTATACCCTTTTTTTTAATACTTTTCAGTTGGACGTGTCTTCCTCAAAATACTATACTAGATCTTGTAAAAACTCCTGATTCTGAATTTAATATTGATGGAATTCTTTCTGAAAAAGAATTAAAAAATGCCTTTCCTATTGAGATTATTTATGAGCATACTCCAGGTTATAATACTGTGCCTTCATATAAGACCATGGGGTATGTAAATTATTCTGACGAATTTATATACATAGCATTTAAAGCTTACAGAGATGAAGTTACTGCCTCAATTCACTCC
Organism: Dehalococcoidales bacterium; assembly: GCA_009937255.1. GTDB lineage: Bacteria > Chloroflexota > Dehalococcoidia > Lucifugimonadales > Lucifugimonadaceae > TMED-70. The sequence goes on along the minus strand of JAACCT010000011.1, from coordinate 2,164 downwards.
AGAGATAATTTTTCTCTATTCTCAGAAGATTATGTAAATATTCATATTGATACTTATGAGGATGCTAGAAATAATCTTGGATTCAGTGCAAATATTTATGGAAGTCAAAATGATGGCGTAAGGGTTGAATCGTCAGGGTTTGGTAGCCAAGATTCTGGCTGGAGTCTTGATCCAAATTTTAATTGGGAATCACTAGGAAGACTAACCGATTTCGGATATGAAGTTGAGGTTAAAATACCTTTTTCAGCAATACCTTTCCCAAATGGTAAAGATCAAAGATGGAGGCTTAAACTTAGTACAGGTTATAGAGATGAAGTTAAACAAGGGTCTACTGCAAGAGTCTATAGTAGTAAACTTGACAATGATGATTCATGTAAGCTTTGTCAAATTGATCATACAATAGTTATGGATGATATAACGTATAAAAAAAATTTAGATTTTTTACCATATGTAAGCTCAAATCTATCAGGAGAAAGAGAAAGACTTTATGATAGGGTTAACTATTCAAAACCAGAGATTAATTATGGGATTGGAGTTAATCTTGAGATTAATAAAAATCTATCCTTAGAGGCAACCTTAAATCCTGATTTTTCTCAAGTTGAGGCAGATGTAACAAAGATTGATATTAATTCACCTACTGCAATAAACTATCCAGAAAGAAGACCTTTTTTTACCAGGGGGATAGATGTGATGGACTATACAATGGATGTATATTATTCTAGATCAATAAATAATCCTTTATTTGCATCTAAAGTTTTAAACCAAGGCAGAAAATCAAGAATTTATATGCTCACGGCTATAGATCAAGACTCTCCATACGTTGTGCCAACGCAATTTGAATCGTTCTCAGGAGTTGGGGGGAGAAGTTTTAATAATGTCCTTAGGTATCAAAATATTTTAAATCCAAATATTCAAATTGGAGCACTCGCAACAAACAGACTCTATGATGGAGAAGCTTATGGTAATTTATTTGGGCTGGATGCACTTTTTAAATTTTCAGGTGGCTGGAAATTTGAACTTGAATATTTTAAAAATTCAAATAAGGAGCCTGTCTCAGACTGGATAGATTCAGATAAAAAATTTGGAAATTATACAGTAAATCTTGATGGAGAGAGTTTTAGTGGGAATGCAATGTACAGTGAACTTAGAAGAGACACCCAAAATTGGAGATCATTTTTAAGGTATACAGGGATTTCTCCTACTTTCAGGGCTGATAACGGGTTTATTGTTCAAAATAATCTAAAGAAATATGAATTATGGCATGGATACTATAAATACCCTGATAAGAAATATCTTAAAAATTATAGAATTAGTGCCCGATATGATAGAGAGTATAGTTACTCCAATAAATTAAAAAGATCAGCTTTTGAAGCATATTTTACTGTTCTTACAATTTTAAATACAGATATATTTTACAACTATGAATACGCCTTTTATGATTCTCATTTAGTATCAGAATTCGAGAATTTTACAAGTCATTATGTGAGAATTTCATCAAAGCCTTTTGATTTTATTAATATTAGTGGAGGGTTTGGAACAGGAAATGAGATAGCATATCGTGAAGAAATACCTGAGTTAGGGGAGAGGTTCTCTTTTAATACTTCAGTTGAAATCACTCTTAATAATAATTTACGAATTAAACCATCTATCAACTTTTCAAGATTAAAAAAATTAGATTCTGATGAATATTTTTTTGATGGCTATATCGCAAGGCTTGACATTAGATATCAGTTTACTAACTCCTTAGACTTTAGAATTATATCTGAGTACAATGAATTTTCAGATCAATTTTTTGTACAACCATTAATATCCTGGAGGCCTAATCCTGATACAATTTTCTATTTTGGGGGAAATCAAAATCTTGTTGATGAATTTGTTGACTATAACTCTCCAAACTACAGGGTTAATAAATCACAACTATTTATGAAGTTTCAATATCTAATAAAATCTTAATTTGCTTTTATTCATATAGTTAGGGTTTGCAGATAATTTATTGATATTATTTATATCAAAAAACCACTCATATTAGACAGTCTTAGAGTTAATAATTTTTTTAAAAAGTTAATTAAATTAGCTATTTAATCAGTTTTTTTTCTATTTTTAGAATAATTATAAACCAATGCAATTAAGTTCAAAAAGTATTTTCCTGAGAAGGGTTCAGGAG
>JAACCT010000068.1 GCA_009937255.1 Dehalococcoidales bacterium | reverse complement strand
CCTTAACATATCCTGTTTTACATAATATTAATTATGGGACATTTATTGTTTTATAAGCTTACCACCAATAATTTTCCATTCTAGATAATTGTCTAAATCATTATATGGATTTACGTTATTAAACATTTCAATAACTCCATCGTTATCTTTATCTCTTATTTTGGTAAATTTTATCCATGGTTCAGTTCCAGAGTAAAAATCAATAAATTCATTGGTTTTATCTAAATATTCGTTACCACTTAATTCTAAAACTTGTACAGACCAGTTTTTATAAAAGTTTCTCTCATTCCATGGAAGATTTGGTTCTTCACCAAGACCATCCCCAGTTCTTGTTAAAATAATTTCAATATTTCCATCATTATTTAAATCGAAAAATTCAAAATTACTAACGAGCCCTTGTCTATTAACATTTGCTTCAGGTAGTCTTATATAATCATTATCAATGAAATCTATTCCATCTCCATATACAACTAAAGGAAGAGTATCATAAGAAGTACTCCACTGATTCCACCAATCATGACCACCCATAATCAAATCTAGGTATCCATCATTATTTAAATCAAATAATTCTGCATTATACATACTCTTAGCTAAATCTTGATCTATCAAATCACTACTTGGATTTAATACCCCACCATTATTAAGATAAACTAATGATTTACCTCTACCACCTTCAACTATCACCAAGTCAAGATCACCATCATTATCTATATCTCCTGTTGCTCCACCATGATAAAAGGAAACAAAATCTGTATACTCAGTATCATAAAATCCCCCACTTCCATCACTAAATATTGCTTTACTATATTCTCCTTTAAATGGAATATTATCATAACCGTGAGATATGAAGAATACATCTACATAACCATCATTATTAAAATCTCCAAGTAAAACTTTTCTTCCATGAACAGTACCAAGTATTTTATTATCATTTTGTTCATCGATTTCAAAATTACCACCACATGTTCCTTTATAAAATCTAATCATTTGTTTTCTTTCATAACCATAATAATCCTGTGGATAGGCAACAAAATTTGAATAATCATTATGAAAACCTATCACATCTCTGTAACCATCGTTATTGTAATCAACTACAATAACGTTAAAACCATACTCTCCAGATTCACTTCCCCATTGATTATTTAGCAGATTTCCTACTTGTGAATATTTTTCAGGATAAATAATATCAAAGAGTTCATATGAAGTTTTTTTCCAATCTGGCACTTCATATTGCCAATAACTGCAATCAATTTGAAAATTTGCACTTATTGTAACATTTGAGCTTATAGTTAATGTAATATTTGAACTTGTAGAATCTGAACCAATCCATCCAATAAATTCATAACCTTCACTTGGAGTAGCTATTATGCTAATTGATGTACCATCATTATATGTACCTCCAGAAGTTGATACACTCCCCCCCTCTTCTGCACTAACTGTCAATGAATACTGACTAACTGTAGTTGAAGTTGATCCTGTATTCGTTGTATTTGATGGTGGTGAGACATATACTGAAGAGTCATCTTCAGAGGTATCCTTAGCACAACTAAGAATAAATATTATTAATATGAAAGAAAGTCTTTTAATCACCTATAGTTTTAAATACTGCTGTAATGTCTATATCTGAATTCATCTTAAAAATTATTGGATTTTCTGTTACACCATTAGACCTCTCATGAAATTCAAATCCCTCAGCTGTTGTAGGACTAATAGTTACTTCTGTTCCAGCTAATATTTCTCTTTCAATCATTCCAGCCCCCAATACATAGGTCTTTCCCATCTTGTTCTTCTCCTGGTATTCTAAATTCACCCATCCTGCTACATTAAAACCATATCCTGGGTGATTATTTGCTTGAGGATCGTGTGAATACGAACCAGGGACGTAAGGCGTAGTATTTAAACGAGTTCTATCAACTAATAAATTATAGCTGACTTCAGGGTCAAAAATACCAGCATAATTTGAATCTGGTAATTCTCCTTTAGAACAGCTAAAAATAAATAGAACAGAAAAATATAATAGTATTTTTTTCACAATTAAATTTATTAATTATTTTAGAAAAAAAAAATT
>JAACCT010000067.1 GCA_009937255.1 Dehalococcoidales bacterium | reverse complement strand
TTTCATAAACTTTCTCCATATAAATATAAAAAAAAAACTCGTCCATAAAGGACGAGAATTACCCGCGGTACCACCTTAATTGCACTTTGTGCCTCTTATTAAACTTATCGCAGTCACTACGTTCTTTCTTACTTATTTTTCAGAAAAACCACTCATAGGCGAGTTCATTAATTTCTTTATTGATTTTCAGCTAACATCAACTCTCTAAACAAAGAATAATTAATTACTACTCCTGTTCATCGTGTTGATTCTATTATATAACTATATAGATCAAATAGCTATTTATCAGAATTTTACTAATTATGAATCTAAAAAAATTAGACATTGAAAATAATGATGAATTTAAGGATTATTATAATTTTTTAAATTCAGTCGATAATCATGGACATATAAATTTCTCAAATAATTACAAAAATTTTACTAATAAATTAATAAGTGAAATAAAAAAAAATAAGCTCAAACTATTCTTAATTTATGACGATAAAAAAATAGTTAACTATATAGTAATTCACCATCAGGCACATATAAATAGAACAATATTAAAAACTTTCAATCATGAAGACATATTTAATTTCAATAATATTTTTGATGAAATAGATAGTAAAAACCTTATAGAAATTGGAATAAGAGATAGTGAAAATCAAGATTATATAAATAGCTCATCAAAATTCAAAAAGATAAAAAAATATAATTTTATAAATTTGGAAATAAAGGAATTCATAAATCTTTCAGAGAAATATATTAACAATAATTTTAAAACCCATAAGTTCAATATTAAAAATGATTTAGAAAATTTAACTTTTATTCAAAATGAATGCTTCAAATCACATCATGGTTATGAAATAAACTCAAATAATGACATAAAAGAAGAAATTAATTTAATTGAGCAAAATAATATTAATCATATTGAAGCGTTGGTTAGCGATGAAGGAAATTGGATCGCATACTGCTGGACTTACTATAATAAAGAAACTAAATCTGGAAGATTATCTATGGTTGGAGTAAGAGAGGGATTTAGAGGTAACGGAACAGCAAAAGTAGTTATTATAAATTCATTGATAAAAATTTTTAAACTGGGATGTAATAAAATTGAACTTGAAGTTGATGATTCAAATATATCTGCAAAAAAGATATATTTTCAGCTAGGATTTAGTATAACTAATAATCTTAATTGGTATGAGGTTACTAAATAATTTTAGATAAAAGTTGATCGAACACACTTTCCCATTTAAAATTTTTAATTTTCTCTAAACTTTCTTCAGAAAACTTAAAAAGATATTTATTATTGAAATATTCTTCAATTTTATTATAAAATTTTATAGGCTCAATATTCGATATCAAAACTCCAGAATCATAATTTATAATCATATCTTTCATTCTTCCAACATCTGATGCAATGACTGGCGTTTTTGTTGCTATAGATTCTAAGCAAACAAGACCAAAAGTTTCAGATCTTGATGATACAACAACAATGTCTGCAGAATTATAAGCTAAATTTAGTTTTTCTTGGGTCAAAGAACCTAACCAATGAATATGTTGATCAAGATTATTTTTTTTAAGCATTAAATTAAGTTTTTCTTGTTCATTTGACCCTAAATCTCCACCAGCTATTAATAGTTTATAAAAACTACTATGTTTTTTTGAAATTTCAATTGTTTCAATTGCTATATCTAGTCCTTTCAAATAATCTAATCTTCCCACAAAAAGAAGTGTTTTTTGATCATTATTTATATTTAATTTTTTTCGAGAATAAGCCTTTGAAATAGGGAAAAAAATCTTTTGATCATAGCCTGGTGTAGAAAAAATTAATTTAGACTCATCATATCCATAATAACTTAGTAATATATCTCTTTCTTCTTTTGAAAAATATACTGTGTAATCAAAATAATTTTTTAATAATTTTTCTTCTTCAATTCTATGTTTATCAATTTTATAGTTCGAGATTTGTATTTTTTTCCAATATTCCAAAGTATGAGAAATATTAACCTTTAAGATATTCCTATTATTGAAAAAAGTTTTAGAAAAAATTCCTGAAGTCCAATAATTACTAATCAATATATCTGTATTTTTAGAAATTTTTTGAAATTCTAAATTTGGATTAGTTAAGGAATCTAAGTGTAAAATATTTACTTTATTTGAAAAATCTAAATCACAGATAGAATGTTTTTTTGTCACAAAATTTATTTGATAGTTATTATTCTGTAAAAAATTAATTAAATTTTTTACATATATAGCAAGACCACCTGTTTTACCTATTCCTACTTTTTCCCCAGGACAAGAATGAGTTGAAACAACTGTAACTGTTTTTTTCATTATTTCTTTTCTAAATGTATAGAAAAAACTTTTTTATCAACTCCACCCAAATCATATTTATATCTTTCATTTCCTCTCATAAAATCAAAAATATTAAATTTATTTTCTATTGATCTTTTTATAGCAAAAACATGATTTAAGAGTCCCGAAGAATGTTTAATATATTCTGGATCAAATCCTGAATTATATAAATAACGATTATTATTCATAGTAAAAGATATAGAGCATGCAACAGTTTTATTTGATATTTTTAGATAAGAATATAATAAAGATTCTTTATTAATATAATCTAATATAAGATCAGTAAAAAATTCTTCGCGTTTTTTGTTCATAAAAGTTTTTTTTTCTTCAGAACTCAACTTATGCAATCTAAAAAAATCTTCTAATATTTCATCTTTATCTGATATAGAATCTAAATCCCCCGAAGAGAAATCAACATTTTCTTCTAATCTTCTAATTTTACGTTTAATTTCATGTCTTCTTTTTTTATTTAAACTCATCAAGTATTCATCCCAACTTTCAGGAAGGATAAGAAATGGAGCAACATCTTCTTCTTCTATTAAAATATTAAATTTTGATTTTAAAGATTTATCACTTAGTACATTAAATAATAATGAATCTTCAGATATTGAATCCAATATTAAAGAATTTATATCTAGTTTAAAAACTTCTTGTAAAAAAAGATCAAAGCTAGAATAAGAATCATCATTAGATAAAAAATTATTATAGTCAACTAAATCTTTGCTACCTATAAATGAAGCTATTTTATTTTTAATTTTAATTGGAGCAAAAAAATTATCATTAAAAATCAACTCTCCTTGATAATCATTTCCAAAATGTTCAATCCAATTTTTTTTCCAAGAAAGTTGATCAAATGGAGTAATATGAGTTGTATTTTCTTCAAAATCATTCCAAGTATTTATTAATTTATTTTCAAAATCTAAAAATTTCAATTTAGAATATCCTTTTAAAAAAGTTTGTAGATTTACCAGTGTATATTGCATTTTGGATAGATTTTGGATCAGGGGATGTTTTAATTATTTTACTTGAAAGATATTTTTCAGCATTTCCAGGATCTTTTAATCCATTACCAGTTAAAATACAAACTATAATTCTGTTTTTAACATCTAAACCAGAATTTATTTTTTTTATTAATCCAGCAAATGAAGCGGCAGAAGCAGGTTCACAAAAAATTCCTTCTTTATTAGCTAGTAGAGATTGTGCATTTATTATTTCTTTATCAGAGACCTTTAAGAATTCACCTTTACTTTTATTTATTGCTTCCTTTGCTAATTCTGCACTAGCAGGATTACCAATTCTTATAGCAGTTGCTATAGTAGAAGGATTTTGAATTACTTTACCATCAACTAATGGCGCTGATTTCTCAGCTTGAATACCATAAAAAACCGGCATTTCACTTGATATCTTTTTTTCTTTATATTCTTTGTAACCCTTATAATATGAACTAATATTTCCTGCATTCCCAACAGGCATAAATTGTAAATCTGGAGATTTTCCTAATGAGTCAACTATTTCAAATGCTCCAGTTTTTTGTCCTTCTAATCTGTAAGGATTTATTGAGTTTACTATTTCAATATCCATTGATTCAGCTATATTTTTTACAGCTAATAATGCTTGATCAAAATTTCCTTTTATAGATATTATTTTTGCTCCATATACCATTGCTTGCAAGAGTTTTCCTACTGCTATTTTCCCACTAGGAATAATTACAATAGTTTCTAGATTATATCTCGCTCCATAAGCAGCAGCAGAAGCAGAAGTGTTACCCGTAGAAGCACAAATAATTTTATTTTTATTGTTTTCTATAGCTTTAGCTAGAGCAAGAAACATTCCTCTATCTTTAAAAGATCCAGTAGGGTTACACCCTTCAAGCTTAAAGTAAATATTACATCCAAATTCTTTACTAAAATTATTTGATTTCACTAAAGGGGTAAAACCTTCTCCCAAAGTAACTTGAGGGGTATTAGAATTAAGAGGTAGAAATTCTTTATAATAATCAACTAAGGTGCGTTTCATTTAAGTAAATTCTCTTTTAAGAATAAATCATAGTATATATGATTTAGTAATTTTAAGTTTTTTTATTATATTATTGAATATCATTTGCTCTGGCATCTAAAAATTCTGAATTTGAGGCTATCAGGACTTTGGTATTTATCCAGTTATATATTTCACTATCAATATCCATCCACAAATTATAGTCCTCATTAAATGAATTTATAAATACTTCAAATTCTAAATCGGCAATTTTTTCAAAATTTGATTCTTCAATTTCTCTAGCTTCAGAAAAATCTGAAATATAATAAAAAGAATAAACATTCTCTTCTGTTTTATGATGTGGGGTTTTAGTAAGGCTGCCAACTTCTACAGTTAATTTTCCATCTTGAGAAATATTAAATAATAGTTTATCTATTTCTTCATCAACTCCTTTTGGAATCCATCCAATATTTCCCTGATTTCTTAATGCCTGTTTATCTTCTGTAAACTCAAGTACAATTTCTTCAATATCTACACCTTGAGTTAATTTTCTTTCAATAGTATTTATTATTGAAAGATCTGGACTTTCAAATACCAATTCATAAACATTTACATGAGGTTGTATTCTTGACACATCTCTAGCAACTAAGTTTCTTAATTCTTCTCGAAACATTGATCTTTTGACATAATTTTTATATTCATAATCAGATAATCCTGTTTTATTTAGAAATTGACGATAAGTTTCAGCAACATTTTGTTTATATTCATTATTATTTTTTTCTTGAGAAGTTTCACTTATAAAACCCATTAAGAACTCAATTTGATTATCAACTTGAGAATTACTAACAGATATTCCATATTTAGGAGCAATTTGGTAAGCTAATTCAGCTTCTAGTATCATTCTTAAGGCTTCAAAAAGTGAGTTACCTATTTCAAATTCCATTCCTAAATCTTCACTTATTCTTTGATTAAATCTTATAAAATTTACAACATCTCCTCTTGAATACTTAACTTCACCTACTCTCACTGCATCTTGCATAGGGGGTAAAATATATCTATTTACATAAAAAAAGATTAAAACTATAAAAATTACTATAAAAACTGAAAACCCAATATAGAAAAAAGGTTTAAATAAAAAAGATTTATTTTTGTTATACTCTAAAAGTTCAAAACGACTTATACCTTTAGTTCCAGTAATACTTCTTTTGCCTAATTCAAAAGACTCATTTTCATCATTAGATTTAAGTATTTTTTCTTCATCAACCATAAATAATTATATTAACATTTTGAAGTTATAAAAGAAAAATTATGCTTCTTCAGATTTAGCTTCCTCAGCTTTGGTTTCTTCTGCTTTAGTTTCTTCT
>JAACCT010000066.1 GCA_009937255.1 Dehalococcoidales bacterium | reverse complement strand
GCTTTAGTTTCTTCTATAGATGATTTAACTGAGTCATGGTCATGAGAGATTGGTAAAAGAGCCATAAATCGAGCTCTTTTTATAGCTGCAGTTAAACTTCTGTGTTCTTTAGCTGGATTTCCAACTCTATAAGCACTATTGATTTTAGCTCTATCAGAAACATACGAATATAGTACATCTAAATCTTTATAATCTACAGGTAACCCTTTGATCATTTTTGTAATAGGTTTTTTCCTTGCTCTAAAATCATATGAAAAAGAGTTTCTTTTTGAATTTTGTCTATTCGTAGTCATTAATTTTCCTTTACCATGGTAATTCTTCTATGTCATCAGATTCAGAATTAGTATCATTGTTAGTTGTATTTTTAGTTTCATTATTATTTTGATAACTTTGTGATTGATCATTATTCGTTGGTGTTTCATTAGAAGAAGCTTCACTTGATCTATCAAGAAATATTACTCTAAATGCTGTTACTTCACTACTCTGCCTTTGAGTTCCGTCATTTCCGGTATATGTACTAGACCTGAATCTTCCTTCAACAAAACATCTCTGTCCTTTTTGTAAAAATTGATTTACAGACTCAGCTGTTTTATTCCAGCAAGCAATTCTGAACCATTCAGTATCTTGAATCTGCTCTCCATCTGCTCCATTTCTATAAGAATTGACTGCAAGACTAAAATTAACAACCATCGCTCCGTTAGGAGTATATCTCATCTCTGGATCAGATCCACAATTACCTATTAATAATATTTGATTTAAACTCAAAATTTTCCTTTATTTAGTCTTAACTTTATAAGGTTTGAAATTTTCTTTTACTGTGATTAAATGCCTAATAACCTGACTGTCATTCTTAAGAATATTTTCAATTTTAATTATACTTGCTGGAAGACATTCTAGATCAAAAATAAAATACGTTCCTTCTTCGAAATTTTCTATAGGATAAGCCAATTTTCTACGAGCCCACAATGAAGTCGTAAGGACTTTGCTTTCGTCAGAATTAGATAATAATTCTCTAATTCTATTCATACTCTCATCAGCAATGGAATCTTCTAAATTACCACCAACTATCCACATTAATTCATATTTTTTCAATTTCAACTCTTGCATTCTTGATTTTTTAGATTAATAAATTATATCATTGATTTTTTTAATATTAATCAACTAATCTAGCATTTATTTATGGAAGTGGAAGTTTATTCATAATTTTCTTAACTTCTTGAGATATTTTAGATAAATTTTTATCTGATTTTTTTAGAGTTTCTACGATTAAATTACCTATTTCTAATAAATCATTTTTAGAAATTTTACGTGTGGTGATTGCAGGTGTACCTATTCTAATACCTGACGTTATTTTAGGAGGTAGCGGATCATAAGGAATAGCATTTTTATTAACTACTATGCCAACAGAATTTAATTTTTTTTCTGCAACATCACCTGTTATTCCAATTGATCTAGTATCAATCAACATTAAATGATTATCAGTTCCTCCTGAAATAACTCGTAATCCCTGAGATATAAATAATTCTGATAAATCTTTAGCATTATTTATAATTTGTTTTGAATAATTTATAAATTCTTTTGTAGAAGCTTCTTCAAATGCAATTGCTTTTGCCAAAATAGTATTCATAATAGGTCCACCTTGAATTGCTGGGAATACACCTCTATCATATTTTTTTGATAATTCTTTTTTTATAATAGCCAATCCACCTCTGGGACCTCGCAGTGTTTATGGGTAGTTGAAGTTATAATATCTGCTAAGCCTACAGGTGATGGATGTAAATCAGATACTATCAATCCCGCAATATGTGCAATATCAGCCATCAATAAAGAGCCAACAGATTTAGAAATTTCACTAAATTTCACAAAATCAATGATTCTGGAATAAGCGGAGTAACCACAAATAATTAGCTTAGGCTTTACTTCTTCTGCTATTTCTTTTATTTTTTCATAATCAATAAGTTCAGTTTCTTTATTTAAGAAATAATTATGAATTTGATAAATCTTACCTGAAAAGTTGACATTATGTCCATGAGATAAGTGTCCTCCATGATCCAGGGACAAACTTAAAATTTTATCTCCAGGTTTTAACAAGGAAACATAAGCGGCCATATTTGCTTGAGATCCAGAATGAGGTTGAACATTTATATGATCTGATTTAAAAATACTTTTACCATTTTCAATGGCTAAATTTTCTATTTCGTCTGCAAACTCACATCCAGCATAGTATCGTTCACCTGGATATCCTTCAGCATATTTATTAGTTAATATAGAGGAAGAATACTTCCTCACATTTTCTGAAGCATAATTTTCTGAAGCAATAAAAACAGCAGAGTTTTTTTGTCGTAAAAATTCTTTTTCTAGAATTCTTTCAATTTTATTATCAATTTTTACCATAATATTT
>JAACCT010000065.1 GCA_009937255.1 Dehalococcoidales bacterium | reverse complement strand
GAGTTTAGAGTAACTAACAAACAAGATTTGAAAGATAAGCTACCACTTTCTCATGACTTATATGTAGAATTTGTTGAGAAAATACTGACTCCACCTGACCGTCTATTAGTTGAAGTGATATTTGAAAACTAATTTTTTAGAGTAATAATCGAATTACCCTTTATTACCCTTTATATTCAAAAAAAGTGAATCTTGCCATGTCATTGAACTAAAGTAATATTAGTTTTGTTTAATGAGTATATTATTTCTGATGCTTCTCCTATTGTTATTTTTTTTTCATTATTTTGTTTTATTTTTTCAAAATTAAGGCTTAATTTATATTTATTAGTTTCATTTTTTATCATCTCAATAAATTCATTATTTGTGATTGATATATGATTCTCTTTTTTTGAAATATAAATATTCTTAGCTAGAATATTAGGATCAAAATCTTTATCTAAAAGTTTTACAAAACCTTTTGCCCATTGTTCTGCAACTGATTTAGAAATATCCTTATTTTTATTTGAATTATAATCTGTAAAGAATCCTTTACTTCCTAAATAATTTATAGATTTATTATAATTATTCATATGACTTAGGTCATTAAAGAATGAAATTTCAAAATTACTTTCTAATAATTTTATTTGTAATCTATTCAGATCTAAATCTGCTACGTTTATTTTTTCATTTAATGCTTCAAATGAGGCAAAACCAGCAACTTCTCCTAGTTGAATTAAGGTTGGTTCTACTCTAATTGTTCCAAATGCTATATGTGTTGCGGATACACAAAATGTAGAAATAAGATTGTCTATTTTTTGTGGCAATAAAGTCCTAAATGGTATTTGAGATGGTCTAGTCTTTTCAGACAATAAAATCTTCCCATCAGCTAAACTACCAGCTTGTCTATTTGCGTTACATTCATGAGAGTCCATTGGCCAGTCACCTATTGCCACAGAGTCCTTTTGAATAGGAGTTCTCTCAAAATCTGATGACAAAGATGCATCATTTTCAGAAAAAATATATCTTCCTCTAATCCTTCTTCCTTCTCTAACATACATCTCTTTAGGAAAGTTTTCATTATCAATAAATTCATCTTTTGGTAAGCCCCATTTTTTGGATTCCTCTCTTATTTTTTTAGGTACATCTTCATCATTTTGAAAGAAATATAGAAGGCCAAGTGCATGTTCTTTGTGTAAATTAGAAATATTTATTCTAGTATCATAATCTGCTTCAGGGTAGGGATGATTTATTTCGGGTAAATTACCATCATTCCAACTGATTTTATTATTAGGTATTCTAGGGCCTCTAATTTTATAATTTTTTATATTATTTACTACTAGCTGACTTTTTAACTTGTGAGATTTTTTTCTTGAATCTTTTTCTGATTCTAAAATTCCTATATAATTTTCACGCTTATAATTTTGGGGTTTCTTAATAGTAATCTTTTGCTTAGGATCTGAAGTTAAGCAAACTCTAAAAGTAAATGATTGAATCGCTTTATCTCCTTCTCCTGTACTACCACTAAAAATCAATTGAGATGTAACTGGAAAAGTATCTACATTAAGATCTCCTTCTGCAGCTTCTAATGGAAAGGCTCCAAAGCCATGAGTTGAAAAAATACGCCCTGCATGAGGTTCATTAAACTCTTCTCTTGACTCCCTTCCTACAGTTAATGGAGCACCTGAAAGAGCAATTAAGTCACCTTCATATGAAGCATCAATAAATGATTTTGCAATTATTTTGATTTCTTCATCATTGTTAATAGAATTTAGAATTATTGATTTGATTTCATTTTTTTTGACATCAACTTTATTTGTAATAAAAGATTTGAAAACTTTGATGTTTTTATTTTCTTTAATTAAATTATTAAAAATATACTCAGCTACATGAGGTTCAAATGTTAACCTTGAATCTTTACAAACTTTGACTTGTTCTGAATTTTCACCATATTTATTTATATAATATCCAATGATATTTTCAGAAATCTCATTAAAAATAGGAGAACGAAAACCTGTATATAGTCTATCCATAACACCGAGACCATTAGTTAGTATTCCACCTAATTGGTCATTTGATGAAATCAAGACACCTGTGAGTCCTTTTCGGCCTGCTGTTATTGCTGAAGCAATACCTGCTGGTGTTGCTCCAATAATAGCTAGATCAAATGTAAGCTCATTATTAGTCATTCTTGAATTTTATCACCGAAATTTTTTACCAGCAAAAAATTAACTATGCGTAATGGAGTGAAATTTTAGATAAAACTCGTGTTTCCCACAGAGTTACCCATTATTACCCATTGTATTGAAAAAAGCAGATTGCACGGGGTGTTTTAGTATTTTTTAGTTCAAAATCTATGAATAAATAGATAAATTATATGATTTTTTATATTTTTTATAAGTTTATGAACTCTAATTATTGGTACCCCGTACCGGATTTGAACCGGTGATCTCCGCCTTGAGAGGGCGGCGGGTTAGGCCACTACACCAACGGGGCTTTTTAGTTTTTTCCAAAAAATTAATCTTGGCTGCCCATCCAGGATTCGAACCTGGGCTCTCAGATTCAGAGTCTGATGTCCTACCGCTAGACTAATGGGCAAATTCAAATAGAATTTTCCCTAAATCATTATTTTACATTATAATATGAATCTCTATCTTATTAGACAAGTAAATTAAAAAAAATCTAATCATTTATTTTTATTATAACTTCAAGTTTGTACTTAATATCTTCACTGGTTATATAACATCCATCATGGATATTATTATGGTCACCTTTAGGAACATATTTCCAGTCTTCAATTTCTTCATTCCATACTTTATCTATTATTCTATGTGAAACATGATTGTAGTTAGTTGAAGCTACAAATTCTAAATTAAAATCACATCCATCCATATCTCCAATTGAACTGTCATATCCAGGAGGAATATAACTTACTATATCACCAATAAAAAACTCTTGATCTTTAGTAGTTTTATGAACTAATCCCATCGTATTTTCGTTTAATAGAGGGATCATACTTCCAGTAGGAAGGTAGTTCATTAATTTAAAGCTATAAGGGTGAATTTCTGTAATATTATTTAAGTCTATTCTTAAATATCTTGATTCATTTTCTTTTTTCTTTTCTAATTCTAACCAGTTAAATTTATAATTTGCGGATTGTCCTGTTCTTACAAATGAAGATAAATTTTGATTCCCTGAATTATATGAGTTTCTGGTATTTTCTACGTCTATGCTGAGCTTATCTATATTATCTTTTAGGCTATTTATATAACTATTTAATTCTGCAACTTCAATATTGTGTTCTCTTTTATTATCTTGAGTATTTTCAATACTTTTATCATTTATTTCTATAATTTCATTTTCAAGATCTAATACTTTTGTTTTAATAACTTGATTATCTAGAGCTAAAGAAATAAGTTTAGATTTGTTTTTTTCATTATCATTTTCTGTAGACTTTCTTTCATCATTTAATTCTTCATATCTTATCAGTAAATCTTCATAATCTACATTTAATTCTTCATATTGTTTTTTTACGCTTATTGAACCTGTTACAAATTCGCTTTCTTCCATTGATTTTTCATTATCATTTTCTAAATTAATTTTTTCAAAATTATCTTTAACTAATTTTTTCTCAAGTTCAATTATTTGTTCTATTGAAAAATTATCTGTTAGGGTTTTAAAATTTGATAGCTGATCAGATTAAAATTCTTCTGTAAGTTCTATAAAAGAAAGAGGTATATTTTGAGGGTTAGTAATATTTTTTATTAATTTGTCATTTGCTTCACTTTTATCATCACTTATCAAGTACGGTAATACTAAAGTAATTATAATTAGAATTAGAATTACAAATAATATACTTGATATTGGATGATCTTTAATTCTAATTTTTAAGGATTTAATTAACATTAGTTTTACTAAAATATTTGCTTAAATAATTAATCGCAAACACATATCCTAATATTTCTAAAAATATTCTACTAATTAATTGAAAATCATTATAGTTTATAGCTTCTTGCGTGTAGTTTATTCTTAAATTTATATAGTTAGTATGAATGATAGCTACCATCCATAACCAAAAAATAATTCTTTTAATATTTAAATTATTAAATCTTGAGTATGCTAATCTAAAACTTGCCATCAATGATAAGCATTTTATAATTGGAGAGAAAAAAATTGAATATATAATTTCAGATGAAAACATCCAGTTAATCAAATTACCTATTGTTATAGAGCAAACATTATGAATTATTGCTGTAATGAATATAGATATTAAAAAAGAAAAAATATAATTTTTTTTGGATGGTATATTTATTTTTTCTAAATTTTTTTCTAAATTATCTTCTAATTTATTCATAAGAATATTTTCTCATATTTACGTAATTATATTCTAATTTATCTATATAAATAATAATTATAAAAAATAATTATAAAAAATAACCTTACTTACTTTTTTTGTTATATATTTATAACGAGAAATAATAAATACAAAAATGGAGATTTATGAAATATTATAGAATTTCTGAACAGTTTGGTAAAATACATCTTTGTGTTGAAACTAGTGATAACGAATTAACTTCTTTGACTAGTATTAATGAATCTATAACTGATTATAAAAATCTTTTAGATGCGAGTGATATTACAAATTTAAAAGTTGATGATATTACAAAAAAAATCTTAGGTAAATCTTCAGGTCTAAAATTTAAATTATCAGATCTGATTGAATCTTCTATTAATAAATCTGGTTCTGCAATAATAATTAAACCAATTGAACCTCAAGAAATGTGGGCTGGAGGATTTGGAAATATGATTATTAGTAAAGCAGATTTAGAAAAAGCACCTGATGAAGTGAAATTATCTTATAATACACCTAAAATATCTACTACTTTATATAAGGGTACTAATCATAGACTAGTAGGTCCTTTTGAAAAAATTGGAATAAGGACTGATACAGTAAGAACCATAGCTGAAGGAGAAATAATATTTATAATCTATAAAGGTAAGTTTGTTGGCATTTCTCTAGGTAATGAAGTAGCTGGAGACTTAGCCACAAAAGCTAATGTATGGACTGTTCCTGCAAAAGTTTTTAAAGGATGTGCTTCAATTGGACCATGCATATTATCTATGGAAGATGATGAAGTAAACAATAAGCCTTTAGAATTAAAGCTAGAAATTAACCAATATAGAAATGATGAATTAATTGGCTCTGGTTCAATTGTGACTGAATTTAAGAGATCTCCAGTAGATATAGTTGCATCAACTGTTGCTCATGATACTCCTCCAGATTTAGTAATTCAGTATTCTGGTGGATTTGCAATAGCTAGAAAAGATGACGAATTAGTTCCTTTAAACCAAGGAGATAGTGTTTTTATAAGTTTAGAAGGCGTTGGTTATGTACAAAATGAGGTAGAAGAAGTTTAAATTTTTATAAATTTTTCTAATAATTTATGACTTTCTTCGTATAATTTTTTTTGATGAATTTTATTATATGTATAGCTATAGGATTTACTTTCAATTTTTTCATCAAAATACTTTCCAGTTAAATTTTGTTCAAATACTAAATCTAATAAATTTATTATTGATTTTGCCCCTTCAGCGGTACTTTTAAAAAAAAGTTTAAAAAAAGGAGTAATAATTTTTCCAAGAAATCCATTTTCATAAATTACATTACTACCTAATAAACCTGGATGGATTGCATTTATAGAGATGTTTTTTTCAATATCTGATAGATAATAAGTCCATAAAATTTGAGCCATTTTACTTCTGGAATAAAATAAACTACTGAAGCCTTTAAATTTATTATTTTTATAATTTATATCTTGAAAATTTATTTTTCCAATAAATTCTTTATTTTTTATTTTATCTAAACTATTTATTGAAGAGTTAGGATTATGAGCAACTGAAGAAACATTAATAATTTGAGAGTTTTTAGTAAATAAATTATTTTTTATTAATAAAGATGTAAGTAAAAAATGAGATAAATAATTAATTTGAAAAGATTTTTCAATACCATCTAAACTTTTCTTATATGAAAAATAAACTTTTCCTGCATTATTAATTAATGCATCAATTTTTTGGGTATTTGAAATAATTTTTTCTGTCATTTTTTTTACAGAATTAAGATCATTGAAATCACTTATATAATAATTAGTTTTAATCTTTTTCGTATTTTCTAAAAAATTTTTTAAATCTTCGCATTTTCTTTTATTTCTGCCGATAAATAAAAGATTATAATTTTTATTGGCAAGTATATTTATTAAGTCTTTTCCGATTCCTGATGTTGCACCGGTAATTAATATTGTCTTCATCAAATTATAGATTGATAGACTAATGTTCTTAAATCATCTTTTAGATTTTGATCTTTAGGAAACCCTAACATTTGTGCCATAAAAACTACACTAATATTTTCTTTTTTATCAACCCAAAATAAAGTTTCAGCTGCTCCACCCCAACTAAATTCTCCAATAGATCTAGTACTCATATTTGCAATAGGATCTATAACTACTGAACCTGCTAAGCTATACCCAATACCTTTAAATGGACTTTTACTCCATTTACCTTTTGCTATTTTAAATAAATCTTTACCATTTTCTAGTTGATTATAAATCATATAGTTCAGTGTATTACTTCCAATGATATTTTTTTCTTTTATTGAACCATTATTTTGAATTAGATTACAAAACTTCATATAATCATCAATTGTTGATGTTAGACCAGCTCCTCCCCAATTAATTTTTTGTATTTTAGAATACTTACTGTTGTTAGAATCATCTTCCAGGATATACCTGTTAGCTGATGAATCATAAATGTAGCATGAACTAAACCTTTTAATTTTGGAACTTAAAATTTGAAAACTTGTATCTTTCATTTCTAGTGGATTTAGAATATTTTCTGAAAAAAAATCTGCCAAAGATTGCTTAGAAATCCTTTCAATTATGAAACCTAAAATATCAGTTGAAATTGAATAATTGAAATGTTCTCCTGGAGAAAACATTAAAGGAATATCAGATAATATTTTTATACATTCGTCAGAGGATAAATTTTCTGATTCATTGGCAAATCTTGAATATTGATCATATGTTAAACCTGATCTATGTGTTAGAAGGTCATGAATTATCATTTTTCTTTTTGGAGGTGTTGTAACTTTATTATTTGAATCTCCAGATTGATAAACAGATAAGTTTTTCCACTCGGGTATATATTTTTCTACTTCATCAGATATCTTAATTAATCCACGTTCCATAAGAATCATAATAGCCATACTTGTTATTGGCTTTGTCATAGAATATATTCTAAATATTGTATCTCTTTCTATAGGTTTATTTTTTTCATTATCTCTCATTCCTGTTTGAAAATAATAAACTTCTTCATTATTTTGTGACACAAGTATTGAACAACCAGGTAAGCTTTCAGGAATATATTTTTCAGATAAATATTCTCCAAGTTTTTCTAATCTATTGACTGAAATATTTGACATTTACTCTTCTATTTCTAAAATAGAATATTTATTTTCATCATCATTGGATGGGAAAGATAAAAATATAATTAGTGGAATCCACCCAAAAATTGGTATTATCCATAATAACTGCCACCATCCAGTTTTATTAGTATCATGTAGTCTCCTGGAACCAACGGCCAAACCTGGTAAAAATATTACTATTTGAATCAAAGATTGAAATAGACCTATACTATTACCATCTTCAAAAACTCTTTTAGTTCCTAAGGTGCTGTCAGTAAGACTACCAATAAGTCCTACAATTGCTGAGAAAAGAAAAAACCACCAAAACTCAGCTCTTTTTGCTCTTCCTGAAAAAACTGTGTAAAGCATAAAACATTTAATAACAGCAACCCTAAAATTCATTTATAAACTCCTATATTTTTTCTATTTCGTTAGCTAATAAATAATCTTTATCGGTTATTTTATTTTCATCATGTGTAAATAATTCTATTTCTACAGTACTATAAACATTAAAAATATTAGGATGATGATTCATTTTTTCAGCTATTACTGAAATTTTATTTATAAACTCTATAGCATCTAGAAAAGAATCTAGATTATAGCTTCTAAATAATTTATTATTTTTTATTTGCCAATTGTGTGGAATACTAGTCACAGGTATAATCTCCATTAATTATATTATTTATATACATGATAGTGAGGAATTAATATGATAGCAAAAGATATACATGATTATAAAGGCTTTTTCCCAGCTAATCCAACTCCTGTTAATCAAGGTGAAGGAATTAAAGAAGAAGCTCTGAGATCTATATTAGAATATGATATAGCTAATGGTGCTGGCGGTTTTTGGTTAGCAGGAACTACTGGAGAAGGCCCTATATTAAGTGAAAGACAGAGAAGAGAAACTGCTGAAATTGCATCAGATGTTTGTAAAGATAGAGTAAAAACAATTATGCATGTCGGGGGCATAACAACAGAACTATCTATATTAGGAGCAAAGGCTGCTAAAGATTCTAATTGTGATGCTATTTGTTTATTACCTCCTTTTCTTTATCCAACTGATGAACAAAGTGTAATAGATTTTTATAAAGAAGTTTCTGATGCTTCTGAAAATCTTCCTTTTTTTGTATCTAACCTTCCTCAAATAACAGGCATAGAATTTGTTCCAGGGAAAGCAAATGCTCCAGGTCAAGTTTCAATGGATAAAGTAGTTTCGGAAGTTCCAAATGTTGCTGGTTTAAAACATTCAGCTGCTAATCAAGCTATGATTCCAGTTTTTATAGGTATGGGGTTAGCTTGTTTTTCTGGGAACGGTTTTTTACCACTTCCTTCTCTAACTTTAGGTGCAGTAGGTACTGTAGATGCTCCACTTTCCATAATTCCTTCAGTTTATAACGAACTTTATAAAGCCTGGGTAGCTGGGGATATAGGCACTGCTGAAAAAAAACAGAAAGAAGTTACAAAAAAAATAAGTGTAATGAAGTCTTTTAATTCAGCTGCTGATGCATCAAAGGCGTTATTGACAGAAATTTTGGAAATAGATTGTGGAAGATCAATTCTTACTAATAGAAGATTAACAAACGATGAAACTAAGGAATTAATTTCTAGAGCTAAAGAAGTAGGTTTGATTTAGTAATTACAAATCATTTCCACAGCATTTTCAGCATATGTAATAGAGCTATCTATTCTGTCTAGGGCTTGCTGTTTATTTTCTACTGTTAGTACCCCAAAAATAATTGGTTTAACTGCTTCGATTGCTATTTTTTGTAAACCATAAGTTGAGTATTGAGCAATATACTTGTAGTGATCAGTTTCACCTTTTATTAAACAACCTAAAGCTATAATTCCATCAAAATCATTTATAAGTTTTTTACACGCATAAGGTAGTTCAAATGATCCTGGAACTTCAAAACTTTTTATATTTTTAACTCCTAATTCTAGAAGTCTTTTATTGCTTTTATTAGCCATTTGATTAGTAATATCTGAATTAAATTTTGCTTTAATTATTGCAATTTTAATCTTTTCAGGATCAGAATTCAAATCACCTAATTTTCCACTCTCTTTACTCAATGTTATGTCCCATTTTTGATACTTTCGTCTCTAAGTATTTTTTATTTTCAGGCCTTTTTTTCCCACTTAAGTTTATAGTTGAGTTGATTTCTAATCCAAAGCCTTCAAGCCCTATGACTTTCTTAGGGTTGTT
>JAACCT010000064.1 GCA_009937255.1 Dehalococcoidales bacterium | reverse complement strand
CGATTACGCAGTATTGTCGTTCTAAAACTATAGGAGAAATATTATGAGTGAATGGATAGCAGCAAATTGGGAATACGTACTGGTCGTTATTTACGCTTTAGAAAAAATCGTAAAAATGACGCCTACTAAATATGATGATATCGTATTTGATATGATTCTTAAACCAATCAAGGACAAATTCTCACCAAGTAAGTAAACTATTCCAAAGGTTATAATATTAAATGGTTTTAAATTCAAATGATATTCAAAGGAGCTAAATATGGCTGAAAATCAATATGATTTTCCTACAGAGGTATTAGATTTACCTACAAAGGGATTACTATATCCAAAAGAAAATCCACTTTCAAGTGGTCAAATAGAAATAAAATATATGACAGCAAAAGAAGAAGATATATTAACTTCTACTAATTTGCTGGAAAAGGGGATTGCAATTGATAAATTGTTAAGTTCTATTATAGCTGATCCTAAAATTAATCTTGATGATATGCTATTAGGTGATAAGAATGCTATTATGATTGGGGCAAGAGTTCTCGGTTATGGTAAGGATTATGAAATAAATATGATTGATCCTGATACTGTACAAGAAGTATCTACAGTAGTTGATTTAACTACTATTCAACATAAAAAAGTAGATTATTCTTTATTAGAGGGTAATGAAAATAAGTTTTCATTTACTTTACCTAATTCAAAAAGAGTTCTCGAATTTAAGTTACTCACACATAAAGATGAGAAACAAGTAGAAGAAACTGAAAAGGCATTAGAAAAAATTTCAAAAGATGGAGTTAGAAGTGCCTTAACTACTCGATATAAACAACAAATAATTTCAATAGATGGTGATACTAATTCAACAACAATTAATAGATTTGTTGATAAAGAATTTTTATCACTTGATTCACGAGAATTTAGAAATTATGTAAAATCTATTACACCTGATGTTGATCTAACATTTCAGTATACGAGTCAGGAAGGAGCATCCCACACGGTAGATATACCGATAGGGATACGATTTTTTTGGCCTGACACCCAAGTATAAAAAACAACTTCACGAAGAGATTTTTAGTTTAGTTAATTACGGAAATGGTTTTACTTTTTCTGATGTGTATTTTATGCCCGTACATTTAAGAAATTATTATATAAAATTATTAATAGAAGCTAAACAAAAAGAAGAAAAGGCTATAACGGATGCACGTCGCGGTGTACGAAGAAAATAGAGTTTCGTGATATTTATAATTGTATAACTCTATACAATAATTTTAGGAATTTATTATGTCAAATAGAAAACAAATACAAGAGGGATTGATTGACAAGTTTTTTGGAGTGTTTGAAAAGGGACTCGAAAAACAACGTAAGGCTGCAACCGCAAAAGCTTTAAAACAACCTCACATCCAAAAAAAATTTAAAGATTTAAAAAGAAAAAATGATGAACTTTGGAAAGAGTTAGAAAAACTCGATAGAGAAAATCCAGATTGGTAACGAGATAAAAAATGGCAGATGATGCAAAAAGATTAGCTTTAGAAAAAGAACTTGTTCTGCAAAAGAAAAAGCAGGCAAGTGAGCAAAAAATAATAGATGAATTGCTTAAGAGTGGGCTTGAGCTTAATCATAAAGACGTTATCGCAGCTGATGAAAAGTTGGATAAGGAAAAAAAGATTACTTTAGAAAAACAACGACAATTAAAAGACCACAATAAACTTACTTCATTACAAAAAACATATAAAAATCATGTAGCAAGCGCAACTAAAGATACTAAATCTGTCTTAAAACACCAAATTCAGACAGCAGCTCATACTAAATTAACAGAGAAATCAAGTTTTAAACAAAAAGAAACCATGCAAGCTATAGTTGACCAACGTAATAAGATGGTTGGACTTTCTACAGAACAAGAGTTATTAGATTATGATCATACAGCAACAATGGAAGCAATTAATGATGCATTAGGTGATACTACAGGAATGAATGCAAACGAAGTTAAAGTTCTTGAAAAACAAAGGGACTATAATAGAAATATTGCTAAAAGTTTAAACGAACAATCTGCAACAGCTCAACAATCAGAAAAGGCACAAGAAGGAATTTTAGGTGCACTGGGTATGAGCAAATCTGCTGTAAAAGGT
>JAACCT010000063.1 GCA_009937255.1 Dehalococcoidales bacterium | reverse complement strand
TTTATGGCTTTAGATGTAAAAAAAACAAAAAAAATGTTATCTGTAGAAAAGAAATACAGAAGAGACTTAGAGAAGATAATTCCTGAGCTTGTTAATGAATTTGGTCTTACTGGAGCTGGAAAACGTGTAGGAGTTGGTAAGGCTACTCTATCTTATTGGATGTTGAAATTGGGTATTCAATTTAGAAAAGTTGCTTTGGCTCCAGGCGAAACTATAGAAATTAAGAGATTATCTGATTAAAAAATACTTTTTTTTATTTATTTTTCTTAAAAGTTAATTTACCCTTAACCAAGGTGAGAGAAATTTACAATAAAATTCAAATATTTTCCATATTATGAAACATAAGATTACTTTACTGTTTATATTTACAATAATTTCAAGTTTGTTAGTATCCTGTCGTGAGGTTACGGACGAGCCTTCAATACCTGTGGTATTTGAGCCTACTCCTGCAACTACTGAAATGGTGATGGCTGGTGCAGCTCCAATAGTAGAAGTGATAGTAGTGGGAGATCCTGCATCAGGAAGTGAGTGGTTTTTATCTCAAGGATGTAATGCATGCCATTCTACAGGAGCTGAAAAACTAGTAGGCCCAGGACAACAAGGTGTATATGCAAGAGCAGCTGCAAGGGCTGGTTATAGTTCTCCAGAAGATTACATTGAATCTTCTATAAAGTACCCTGGAGAATATGTGGTTGAAGGTTACTCTAACCTTATGCCAGCATCATGGGAAGAAACTGAAAAACAAGAAATAGCCGATATAATAGCCTACTTAAAGACTTTAGAATAATAGTTTCTAGCTAATTTATAAAACAAATTAATTTCTAGCTATTAGACCTGCCTGATAACCTGCTGAAAATCCTGCATCTATATTCACTACTGATATTCCTGGAGCGCAAGAATTAAGCATTGTTAGTAGTGCAGAGTACCCTTTTGCTCCAGTGCCAAAACCAATAGAAGTAGGAACAGCAATTACTGGTTTATCAACTAATCCTGCTACAACTGTAGGTAAAGCACCTTCCATCCCTGCTACAACAACTATGCAATCAGATTTTTTAATAATTTCTATTTTTGAAAGAATTCTATGAATACCAGTTACTCCAACATCATTTATCAATATAACATTAGCTCCTAATAAAGAAGCAGTTATTTCAACTTCTTTTGCGATTGGAATATCAGAAGTACCCGCACTAACAATACTTACACTACCATTTAATTTGATTTTCTTTTTAGATGACCAAATCATTTTTGCTGTAGAATCAAATTTTGCTTCAGGTATATATTTTAAAACCTCTTGATAAGTTTCATCATTAGTTCTAGTAATTAGAAATATATTTGAATTATCATAAATTTTTTTTGCAATTTTTGCAGAATGCTCAGGAGTTTTAGTTTCACCATAAATTACTTCGGGAAATCCAGTTCTTTTTTCACGATCATAATCTATCTCAGCAAATTCTTTTGTATTATCTTCTTTTTTCATATTCATTATTTTATTTTACAATAATAAAGTTATAAACTAATCTGATTATATCCTTGTAAATTAAGATGTAAATTTTATACTTTATTTATAATTTATAAAAATTTATTTTTAGAACAGGATTTATAAGGTACCTGTATGAAGTTAAGCTGTATACAATCAAACTTAAGAAAAGGACTTGCAATCGTTAGTAGAGCTGTTGCAACTAGATCTACAATTCCTGAAACTCAAAATGTCTTAATAGCTACAGATAATGGCAGGTTAAGGTTAACTGCTACAAATTTAGAGATTGCTATAACTACATGGATTGGAGCTCAGATAGAAGAAGAAGGCTCAGTCACTATACCTGCAAGAATGTTATCAGATTTTATAAATTCTCTACCAGACAAAAAAGTTGATATAGAAATGGTTCCTAACCCTATAGGATTAAAAATTCATTGTGCTAATTTTGATGCACAAATGAATGGAATTGATCCTGAAACCTACCCTCCAATTCCTAATATTACTGATGGACCCAAAATATCTATATCTTCCTCTGATTTCAAAAGTTCTCTTTCTAGAGTTAGATTTGCTGTAGCTACAGATGAATCTAGGCCAGCTTTAACTGGTGTAAAAGTAGATATAAAAGATAATCAATTTACATTGGCGTCTGCAGATGGTTTCAGATTAGCAATTGAAACAGGAAGCTGTGAATCTTCTGTAAGTGAAGATGTTTCTGTAATAGTACCTGGTAGAACTATGAATGAGATATTTTCATTGTTAGGTTCAGATAGTGGTATGGTAGATATGACTGTTACTGAACAAAAAAGTCAAGCAATGTTTAAGTTTGGTGATATAGAAGTAGTTACACAACTAATTCAAGGTAATTTCCCTGATTATGAGAGGTTAATTCCATCAGAAAAAGGGACCACTTGTAAAGTAAATCGTCAAGAAATCTTACAAGCAACGAATGCTGCTTCAGTTTTTGCACGAGATGGTTCAGGTATTATTAGGATGGTATCAGAAACAGTTGATAATGAAGGCTCAGTAAGAATTATGTCTCAAGCTGAAGAACTTGGATCAAATGAAGCAAGAATTAAGGCTGAAATAGAAGGTGAAGAAACTAGAATAGCATTTAATTCTAAATTTCTTGGAGAGATTCTAAGTGTTTTAGATGGTGATGAAATAGAGATTGAAACTATGAGTCCATCTTCTCCAGGAGTTTTTAAATCTGACTCCAATTCTGGCTACTTGCATATAATAATGCCAATGTTTGTGCAGTGGTAGTGGTAAAAACTGGTTTTGATGTATCAATTCGTATTTGATTTATGCTCTTTTCTACCCTGTAAGGAACGATTCCTTTTATAGTTATTATAGGAGTTTTATCCTCTAATCTATC
>JAACCT010000010.1 GCA_009937255.1 Dehalococcoidales bacterium | reverse complement strand
TTTAGACCATCCCCATTTACCATATTTTTTATTCATATAATTATATGTTGGGACTCGACCTTTCATTTCTGATGGTAAATCAATATTTGTTTTTTTACCATGATGAAACATCTTTGATCGTTCACTTAAATTATCAATTTCAACTTTTTGTATGGCCTGATAAAAATATACATCACATGATTCAACTATAGCTTTTTCTAAATTAACATTTCCATGCCCATTTTCATTCCAACATTTAAATGTACGGTCATAAAATTCATAATAACCAGGACAGAAAACTTCCCAGCTTTCTGTTACTAATTTTCGCTCAAGAAGCTCAACTGCTACGATCATTTTATATATTGAACCTGGGGGGTATAATCCATTAGATACTCTATCAAGCAAAGGTTTATCTTTATCTGTGATAACAGTTTCCCAATCTTTTGTAGCAATTAAACCCGTAAATAAATCTGGTGGATAGTCTGGCGAACTAACATAAGCGAGTAAACCTCCAGTTTTGGGATTAGATACTATTCCAGCTCCTTTAATATCATTTAATTCTTTTTCTAATAATTCTTGAAGCTCTAAATCTAATGTAGTGATAATATCATTCCCAGGTGATGCTGAAATGTTCTTTTGACCTTTAATTTTTCCAGCTTCTCTGCCATATGCATCTACTTGATAATAAGAAACACCTTTTTTACCTCTTAAAATATATTCATACTTACTCTCTAAACCAGACCAACCAATTAGATCTCCAAACTGATAATCAGAATTATTTTTGTTATAAGATAAAAATTCTTGATCTAACTCTTTTAAATATCCTAATACATGTGAAGCTCTAATTGATGAATTAAATATTCTTTCAGGGTATTGTTTATAAATAATTCCTGATAAATCATTTTTATATTCTTCGAGTCGACTTAATTGTGAAATAGTTAAATCTTTAGCAAGCTTAGTTGGTAAAAATCTACTTCTAAAATTATTTTTATAATTGATTGAAAGATATGAAGTATCTATCCCTGTAGCTTTACTAATTACTGAAAAATTTTGAGTGCTATTAATAATTTCATCACCAATCCCAAATAAAACGTAGGTTGGATAATTATCAACAATAATTTTACCTTTTCTATCTAGAATTAATCCTCTTGGTGCAGGTACAGAGTTTGCTCTAATTCTATTACTATTAGCTCGTTGCTTATATAAATCATAGTCTAAAACTTGTAATTGAAAAAAACGATAAAGAAGTAAGGAATGAAGAACAAAAGTCAATCCAATTAAAAACCAAAATTTTGTTTTTGGAACAGTGTTGGGCGATCTAAGCACGTGATGCTTCTTTCACTGGAAAGAAAAACTGAACTACAATAAAGAACATCATTGAATATGCAAATGTAAAAATAAATTTTAGAAGAAAATCCAAAAAGTTTGATTCATATAATGTTTGAAATTGAATAAAAGAAATAATAAAAAAATGTAAAGCTAGAATAAAAATCCATAGTAAATGAAAAACATATGGAAGTAACCTTTCATATTTACCATTTAAAAAGCTAGTTAAATACGCTGTAATTGATAAAGTTAATGAATTTAGTCCAAAGTTAGAACCTACACCACTCAAGTCACATAAAAGCCCTAAAATAAAGCCTAAAAGTATAGATTTATATCCATCATTATTTAAACTGAAATAGAATATAAAAATAACCATAAAATCAGGACGAATCATATTTATTGAAAGAAAATCAACTAATAAAAACTGTATTATAAAAACACAGAAACCTATGAATATCTGTTTAACCAATTTGATCTAAGTCACTTACTATAATAAATACATGTAAAAGTGAACCAATCTTTGCTTTAATTCTAACTTTTGCTACTTTTTGAAAACTACCTCGTTCATTTACCACTTCTATTACTTCTCCAACTGGTAAATTTTTAGGATATATTTGACTAAAACCTGAAGTTACAACATTATCACCAATTGATATTTCAGCATTTTTTTGCAATTCTCTTATTTCACAAATATCATCTTTTAAAAATCTTAAAATTCCTGAATTTCCAGATGGTAATATTCGAACTGATAAACGATAATTAACGTCATTTATAATTTGGACAATGCTAGATTTTTTGCCAACAACCACAGTTTTTCCTATCACACCTTCAGAGACTAAAACTGTTTGATTTAATTTCACACCTTCATTAGAACCAATATCAATTGTAATTGAAGATAAATTAGCAGAAGATCCCGAATTAATAACATTAGCTGCTATTAATTCTAAATCACTATCCTCCTTTAATTTTAACAAATGTAATAGAGATTT
>JAACCT010000062.1 GCA_009937255.1 Dehalococcoidales bacterium | reverse complement strand
TTGGGCAAAAAATTCTGGTTTAATTTTAGTGTTTTGTACTAATGAATTTGAAAGTGTATTTAATCCTAAAGTATTTTTAGAAATAGGATTTGCAGGACAAAATGCAATGCTTATGTCTACAGAATTAAATCTTGAAACCCATCCAATAGGTGGTTGGGATGAAGATAAAGTAAAGAAATTATTATTAATTCCAAGTAAATCTAAAGTAGCTTTTCTATTGGTAATTGGCAAGAAAGGTAATGAAAAAAAACTTTCCAAAAGTTTATTATCAAAAAATAGTAATCATAGAACTAGAAATAATACAGATAAAGATTTTAATTTTGATAATTGGGGAGATAAGTTTTAGCTCTTTAGTTTTTTAGCTAACAATTCAATAGCTGAAATATAACTATCTTCACCAAATCCTTTAAATATAAAAAAAAATAAAGGACAGGACAGACATTAACCTTTCAGGACAGATAATATAAATTAAAAATATATATATTAAAAATTCTGATTATGATTAATTCAATTAAATCTTGTTTTTATAATTAGGCTAAATTAAATGAAAGTATAGGAGATAATATGTCTATAGAAAATGCTATTTTTAAAAGAAAAAGTTCAGTTAATTTTAGTAACGAAAATATTACTGATAGTGAAATAAAACAAATTATTGAAGCATCTAAATGGGCTCCATCTTCAAGAAATAACCAACCATGGAGAATTATAGCTGTAAATAACAAATCTAAAAAATTCTCAAACTTAATTGAAGCTTTATCTGAAGAAAATCAGGATTGGACAAAAAATTCTGGTTTAATTTTAGTGTTTTGTACTAATGAATTTGAAAGTGAATTTAATCCTAAAAAATTTTTAGAAATAGGATTTGCAGGACAAAATGCAATGCTTATGTCTACAGAATTAGGACTTGAAACTCATCCAATATGGGCTGGGGATGAAGAAAAAGTAAAAGAGTTATTATTAATTCCTAATAACTCCAAAGTAGCTTGTTTATTAGTAATTGGTAAAAAAGGAGATGAAAAAAAACTTTCTAAAGATTTGTTATCTAGAAATAATAAGAATCGAAGCAGAAACAGTATAGAAAAAGATTTTAATTATGATAATTGGGGAGATAAATTTTAGCTTTTAAGTTTTTTAGCTAACAACTCAATAGCTGATATATAGCTATCTTCACCAAAACCTTGAACTGTTCCTATAACAGCAGGAGCAATTATAGATTTTTTTCTCCAACTTTCTTGTCTGGAATAAATATTTGACATATGAACTTCCACACAAGGATAATCAACAGATTTTATAGAATCATGAAGAGCAGTAGAAGAATGAGTAAGAGCACCTGCATTTATCACACATCCATCAATCAAGTTATTTTTATTATGCATTAAATCTAAAATTTCTCCTTCATGATTACTTTGATAAAATTCCAAAGTAATTTTAATACTTTTTGAAAAAGATTTTAAATCACTGTTTATTTCATCAAGTGTTCTTGTTCCATATAATTCAGGTTCACGTTTTCCTAGCATATTTAAGTTAGGCCCATTTATTACTAAAATTTTAATTTCTTTACTCATTTGCGATATAATTTTTTTTATTAAGATATATTCTAATATAAATCTAGATAATCTAATATATAAATTAAATTACAAATTAATATCAATTTTGTGAGGTTAGTATGAAATTAATTCAGTTAAGTATAAGTACAAACAAGAGAATATTAGGACTTTTAAAAAATAATAAAATTATTAATATTACAAATGCTAACTCATCCATAGATTCTACATATAGATTGATTGAATATAGTATGAGGACAAAAAAAAATCTTAACGAAATCATTTTGGAATTATCTAAAAACGCTTCAGAATTATCCTATTCTTATGATGAAATACTTGATGAAACAAATAAAGAAACTCCAGAAATTCTTGTTCCAATTGATCATCCTGATCCTTATAGATTATTTATTTCAGGTACTGGTTTAACGCATACGGGATCAGTTAAATCACGAGATATGATGCATAGTGATGACGAAGAAAAAAAAGATGAAACTGATTCTGTAAAAATGTTTAATTTAGGACTAAAAGGAGGAAAACCAATTGAAAATAAAAAGGGAGTTGCTCCAGAATGGTTTTATAAAGGAAATGGGAATAACTTAAGGGGACCAAATCAAAATCTTGATATTCCTGAATTTTCATTAGATGGAGGAGAAGAACCTGAAATAGTAGGTTGCTATTTTATAGACAATGAAGGGAATCCAATAAGACTAGGGTTTACTTTAGGGAATGAGTTTTCAGATCATGAGACTGAGCAAATTAATTATCTTTATTTAGCTCATTCAAAAATGAGAAATTGTTCTATAGGCCCTGAATTAGATACTAGTTTGGAATTTAAAGACATATCTGTTGAATGTGACATAGTGCGTGATGATGAAGAAATTTATAAAAGTGGGGAATTAAAATCAGGTGAAGATTATATGTCTCATAGTTTAAGTAATATGGAATATCACCATTTCAAGTATGATATGCATAGAATTCCTGGCGATTTACATTTACATTATTTTGGAACGAGTCAATTATCTTTTTCTAGTAGAAATTGGAAATTTAAATCCGGAGATAAAATTAAGATTAAGTCTTCTAATTTTCAAGGAACATTAATCAATTCAGTTAGTAAAGTAAAATCTAAAAATTTTGAAATTAAGAAAGTATAAGATTTGAAATCTTCTCTAATTTTTTTTGATAAGTTCTATTTAGTTGCGCTTTTTTTATTAATTCCTACTTCTGTAAATTTATCAATAACACAGTTTCTTACTCCAATATTAAACTCATTTATGGGAAGAACGTCTTATCCTGAATTATCCATTAGTGCTTTCTCTATAACAATTTCTATTTTATTTTTTCTAGCTCTCCCACAGTTGAGAATACAGCAACTAACTATTGTTTATTATAAAAACTTTGATAAAAACAAAATACATTTTTTTGTAATTTTACTATCTTTTATTTCATTAATATTAGCTATTCTATTAATTTTTTCTCCAGCAATTAATTTTGTTCTAGAAAGTATATTTGGTACTAAAAATCAACTTAGATATCAAATAGAAAATTCACTAAGAATATCTTTCTTCATACCATTTCTTTTGATAGTAAAAATGCATTTTTATGCAATAGCAATTGTTTCTTCAAAATCTAATTATATTTGGATAGGCACTATTTTTGGATTAGTTTTAAATATATTTTTTGCTTCTATTTTATTTTTTTTTCATATTGATAAATATAATCTAGGAATCGTTTCATTTACTATATCAACAATTTTAGAAACTTTTTTAATATTTTTTTTAATCAGAAATTATATTTTTGATAAAAAATATAAAATAAATAAACAAACAATCAAAGTTGGGAATTTAGGAAAATTTTTTGCTCCATTATTATTTGCAGCATTTATACCATCATTTACTATGCCTGCTTTGAATGCTTGTTTAGCAAGATTTGATAATCCTGAGATAGCAATATCTTCTGTTAATGTGGGATTTGGAATTTTTGGTGCAGTAACTTTCACTATAAATGGTTGCCAATCTACTATACTCTCTCTATTATCTAATGGATATGAATATATAAAAATAAGAAATTTTGCTTATATTGTTGGTTTTGTGACTCTAATTTTTTGTTTTGTAATAAGCTGGTTCGACCCAATAACTAATTTTATTTTTTTTGACTTGATAGGTTTAAGAGATGAGCTATTAGAAGGTTCTATAATTGTATTTAGAATTCTTTCATTTCTTCCTCCATTTTTAGTTATGGAACAAATTTATGTTGGTATTATAATGAATTCAAAATCAACAAATCCTATATTTTATATAAATATATGTAGATTTATAGTATTAATAATTTGTCTTACTACTGGTATATTATTCTTAAGAGCTTATGGTCCAACAGTAGGAGGAGCTGCTTGGGCAATAACTTTGTTTTTTGAAGCTATCTTTGCTTGGTTCTTTGCTAGGAAAATATTAAAGCCTTAAGTTTTATTATTAAAATATTTTATGAAAGTTGTTAATTTAATTGTTTAAAAGTGAAAAAAAAGATTCTATTTCTAATCTAGATCCACAAACTAGAAGAGCAATTAGAGGATGGTGTATGTATGATTGGGCTAACTCAGCATTTTTTACCTCAGCTGGAACAGCTATATTTCCTATATATTTTGTAATTGCGTTTCAAGCCACATTTGGTAGTAGAACTGAAATATTAGGTATAACTTTCACAGGATCATCTCTATGGGCATTAGGGGTATCATTGTCGGCATTATTTGTTGCTTTATCAAGTCCTATTTTAGGTGCAATTGCAGATACAAAACCTCTTAAGAAAACTTTTTTGAAATATTATATGATCACAGGGTCAACTTTTACAATTATTAGTTTTTTTGCAGCTTATTTAGCCGATTCTTGGATATGGTTAATCGGTTGCTATTTTATAGCTAACATTGGTGCTGCTGGTGCAAATGTATTTTACAATTCTCTTTTACCAACTTTAGCTCCGAGTAAATATGTTAATGAAATTTCTACCAAAGGTTATGCCTATGGATATGTGGGTGGAGGTTTATTGCTTTTAGTTCATCTGATAGTTATTCAAGGAGCAAGTTTATACTATGATGAAGCAATTGTGGATTTAGTAACTAGATTTTGTATAGTTTCTGTCGGAATATGGTGGTTTGGATGGTCAATATGGACTTTGAAAACAGTCCCAGAACCTCCTGTAGACAATATTTCTAAAAATTATAATTTGTCAGCAACTATAGTTTCAGCTTTTTCTAGATTGAAGAAAACTTTTTCTGAGATAAGGAAATTTAAATATTTATTTAGCTTTTTGATAGCATTTTATATTTTTAATGATGGAGTTCAAACAGTAATTTCTGTTGCTGGGGCTTATGCTGCAGATGTTTTAGGAGTAGATCTAATATATAACATGATTACTATTTTGATTATTCAATTTGTTGCGGCACCTGGATCAATTTTTTTCGGCTGGTTAGCAAATAAGGTAGGAACAAAAGAAGCACTAATTACTGCATTGAGTGGTTGGATAGTAATTATTATTTTTGTTTTAGGATTTGCACCTTTGAAAATTACTAATGATTTAGATTTTGACTATCAATTTACATATGATTCAAGCTTAAATAAATATAATTTAGTTTCAGCTCCTGAATTTTCATCAACTGAAGAAAATAAGGATGTTATATTTTGGAAAAGAAATTTTCATATTAATGAAAACCAATCTTTAGATGAAAATGAATTAATTTTATTTTCAAATCTCATATCAAAAGAACAAACTAGCTCATATTCTATAGTTATTAATGGAGGAAATCTTGATTCTACAAGATTAATCAGTCAAAATCATCCGACTGTTTTATCTGATGAATGGATAGATGTGTGGCCAATATTATTAAGAGATATTTTATGGCAACCTCTTAATATTAAAATTGGGTTTCAATGGATGATTTTAGGATTATTTAGTGGATTAGTTCTAGGAGGTAGTCAAGCATTGGCAAGAGCTTGTTTTTCTATGATGACTCCAGTTAAGAAATCTGCAGAATTTTTTGGATTCTATGCTTTCACGATGAAAGCCTCTTCTGTTATTGGGCCAATTATTTATGTATTTGCTGTAAATGCAGGAAGTCAAAAACTAGGAGTACTAATTATTTGGGCTCTTATTGTAATTGGAACTATATATCTTTCTACAGTTAATATAGAAAAAGGAACTTTAGTAGCAGAAGAAGAAAACTCTAAAAATTAGTTTTCTTCGGTATATTGATATTTTCTAACACCTGATAATCCATACCATATAAGTAATACAACAAAAATAGATACAACTCCACCCAAAATCATAGTATCACCGGCCCCAATAGTGTCAGACATAATTCCAACTTCCCATTTTCCAATACCGTTCGCACTCATAGCAGCAAGAGAATGAGCTGCTGTAGCTCTTCCTCTCATATTATCAGGTGTAGTCAGTTGAACGACTGTTTGCCTCATAGTCATTCCTACTGCATCAGCAGCACCAAGTGCTATTAATGCAAATATACCAATCCAAATAGACGTAGACCAACCAAATAATATTAATAAGAATCCATATGCTAGGGTAGCATATAAAACTATTACACCTTTTCTTTTGATCTTATGCGTATACATTACTAGTAAGCTACCTACTATGGCTCCTAAGGCATTAAATGCTGTTAATATTGCCACTGCATCTCTTCCTCTTGAGTAAAGCTGCTTTGCAAAAATTGGGAATAATTCTCTGTAGTAAGAAACTACAGTAACTCCAATATCTAAAATATATAAACCAGGAAGAATTGGATGTGCAATAACATACTTAAATCCATTAATAATATTTCTATGAATATTTTCAGAACTTTTTACATTAAGAGCTTTTCCACTCTCTCTTATGAAAAGTGGTGAAATCACACTAACTAAAGCAAAAGAAGTGTTTATCCAAAATGATAAAACCAAAGACTCTGCTGCACCTTCTCTCCATGCAAATGAAGTAACAAAAAACACAAAAGGAGTAATAATTGTTCCTATTTGCCAGGTAATAGTATTCATTGCAACTGCATGAGCTAATACATTCCTAGGAACTACTCTAGCAGTTAAGGCTGATCTAGAAGGATTCCCAAATACGCTTGTAGCAGATAGAACTGCTGTAACTATATAAACATGCCATATTGTAAGTACAGAAGAAGTTTCTAAAATAGTCATCAGTCCTATAAAAATAAAACTGGAGAATTGAGTGATAGCTATTAGTTTTTTTCGATCTAACCTATCTGCAAATACTCCACCATATAAATTAGAAGGAATTCTAACTGCTAATTCAACTAAACCTAGATAAGCTAGAGTGGAACCAAGACCGGTTCTTTCATAAAGCCATACTCCCGTAATTATCATTCTAAGATTCATTGTTATCATGGCTGAAACGCCCGATAGCCAAAGAACTCTGTAGTCATAGTATAAAAAGGCAGACCATATTCTCAGATTCTTAGATTTATTATTTTCGTCAGTAGTTTTAGATGTCATGCTGATTGATAAGTATAGTGTTATTTATCAACAAATTCTTTATTTAAAGTAGTATTTATAAGTTTTTATTCAAATCAATTAGTATTTCCTCTAAAATGATTTTTAGAAAAAATTATTAAATATAATATTTTTTTAAAGATAAATATAAATAAAGATAAATAAAATTTATAATATTTCTAGCGATATAATTATTTTTTTTATTTATCTTTGTTTTTCTTATATATATCTAGGAAGTGTAGTAAAAACCTTTTGAAACATTTATTTTTTTATCAAAAAATTATTAATAAATCTTAAAAAAGCATTACATTTTTCAATCAAGCTAATTTAATAAACAAATATATTTAATAAAATATTTGCATTTTAAAAAAAGCTATTTTGTATAATTATTATTTTTTATTTAATTTGATTAGAATTTTTTTATATTTTTTTTATTAAAAGCTGCTTAAAGTTTATTAGTATTTTTTTAATGAGATATTATATTATTCCTCTATAATGCCTCAGATATTCCTATATTATAGAAAGGCCCCAATGATTATTGATGATGTGAAAATACCAGATTATTCTTTATCTCAGAGTATAGAATTTATAAAACCAATTGCATTTTCTAATATTTCCTCTATTAATAAATTTCAATTTGCTAATTTGAGGGGCTTTAATCCTACAGGAGGTGCATTCAACCTAAGATTATCTTCTGCACGTCTCTGGGGGCTTCTTTCTGATGGGAATCCTTTATCAGTAACATCATTAGGTAGGCTAGTTTCTACAACTGAAAATAATAAGGATAAATTTGAAGTTTTAAGTAATACGTCTAAAAATTTTAAATTATTAAATCGTTTATCTAGAGACTTAGGTTTATCTCCAACGCTAAATGAAATTTCTCGATTATTAAATAATAATTTAGAAAATAAATCACTTAGAAAATTAAAAAATATAATTTTAGATATAAGATTACATAAAAGTAATATAAGTAATTCTATGGAAGAAAAATTTATTGAATCAAAAGATTTGAAATTACAAATGAGTGGAATTAAAATTGAAGTAGAAGAATCTAAAGAATCTCTTTTAGCAGCGATTAAATTACTAGAATCAAGGCTAGATTTATTTAGAGTTTAAGCTTTCTTTTATTTTTTCCGCAAGACCCATATCTATACTAGTTATTGAACTAATCTCTGAAAGCGAAGCTTTTCTTATGTTGTCAACTGAACCAAATTTCTTCATTAGTTTTGTTTTTTTTATTTTTCCAATACCAATTATTGAATCTAACTGAGATTTAATAGTAGATTTTTGTCTTAAATTTCTATGATATGTCACAGCAAATCTATGAGCTTCATCTCTTACTCTTTGTAATAAGTATAATCCTTGTGAGGATTTATCAAGTATTATTGATTCATCTGTATATTGCATAAAGATTTCTTCTTCTCTTTTAGCAATTCCTGCTATAGGTATATCAGAGAGCCCAAGTTCTAAAAGTATTTGAAGAGCAGAACTTAATTGTCCCTTTCCTCCATCTATAATAATTAAATCAGGTACTTTATGAAAGGAATCAAGTTTATTAGAAATATCTTTTTGCTTTTCTACTAATTTACTATATCTTCTATAAACTACTTCCTTCATAGATGCAAAATCATCATTCTTATCCTGAGAAATTTTAAATCTCCTATAATCAGATTTTTTTGGTAATCCATTTTCAAATACAGACATAGATGCTACTACATTTGAACCTTGTATATGTGATATGTCAAAACATTCTATACGCTTTGGCTGTTTTATTAATCCAAGCTCATTTTGTAGTTCAGATAGTGCAATTTTAGTTTTTTTTGTGTCATTTATCCATTTTATTTGCCATTGTTTTAATGATTCTTTTGCATTAGAAATCCCCATATTCAACATATTTTTTTTTGTTCCTTTTTGAGGAATTCTAATATTAATTTTCTTTTGAGCTTTTTTTTCTAAAAATTCTTGAATTATATTTTTTTCTAATGGATAATTTGAAACTAGAATAGATTTTGGGATAAATATTGATTTTGAATAATAGTCATATAAAAATAATCTAATTATTTCTTCTATACTTATATCTGCTGTTCTTTCAATTCTATATTTTTCATGAGCAATCATGTTTCCATTCTTAATATTAAATACAATTATCATTGATTCATTTTTAATTTTTACGCAGGATATTAGATCAAAAGTTTCATTTTTTAATCCAGAAACTTTTTGCTTTTCTAATATCTTTTCTATAGATTTGACTCTATCTCTAAATATTGCAGCTCTTTCATAATTTTGATTATTTGAAGCTTCAACCATTTCTTTTTTTATTTCTTTAATTATTGGAGATGTTTTACCCGATAAAAAAGATTCCACGCTTAAGATTGTTTGATTATATTCATTTTTTTACTATGGCCAGTACATGGCGCTGAACATCTTCCAATATCAAATTCTAAGCATGCCTTTTTATCTTTACCTGTTATTTCTTTAGTGCAGCTTCTGTAAGGAAATATTTTTGATAATAAATCTAAAGTATGCCTAACACTTGAAATAGAAGAATACGGGCCAAAATATTTATTTTTATCTCTAGGCTTAGGATTTCTTGATATTATAATTTGAGGAAAATCTTCAGACTTAGTTATTTTTATATATGGGTAAGATTTATCATCTTTTAACCTTGCATTATATTTAGGTTGATATTTTTTTATTAATTGATTTTCTAATAGTAAGGCTTCTTGTTCTGTATCAGTAACTATATAATCAAAATCATATATCTTGGAGATCAATTCTCTAATTTTAGGAGTGATATCATTTTGCTTAGAGAAGTAAAACTTAAGCCTATCTTGTAAAGAATTGGCTTTTCCTACATAAATAACTTGTTTATTTTTGTTGGAATGAAGATAAACCCCTGGTTTTTTAGGTACTTCCAAAAGTCTATTTTTATATGATTGTAAATTAGCCAAGTAAGAACGTTAGGATTATAAGTATTATAAAAATTGCTGCAGTTATGATAGCAATTTTTTTCAATTCAAAAGAAACTAAGCTTTCTGATACAAAATTATTAATATTACTTTTTTGTGTATTAGTTACTGTAGTATTTTCTTTTGAAGAACCAGGATTTGAATTAGAAGTATTAGGTAGAGTTGATCCAGATGAATTTTGTTTAAAAACATTTGGTTTTGTAATTTTTTTACTTTTTTTTATTTTTTTAGCCATTTTTCCTTTTATTTAAATATTTTTCAGCATTTTCACATATATCGTCAATAATTTCTTCTTCAGATAATAATTCAGAGTTAAAAATCATATTAAAAATTGAAGGATCCAAAGGTTGTTTTTGAAAAACATTCAAATAATAATTTTTTTTACCTACATCATATTCTACTATTTTTTTTCTAGATTCATCAAATGAAATACTATATCTTTCGGCATACTTTTTTACCCTTATTTCTTCGTCGCAGTATATGCCGACCTTTAAGGCATTTATATCATTCCTTAATACTCCTGAAGCACCTCTGCCTAAAATGAGTACGCTTCCTTCGCTAGCTATTTCTTTTATAACTTTTTTTATAGCTTTAGTGAAATCTAAATTCTCAGTTAATTCTTCAGAATGAGGAAAATCTTTATAAGGTTGAGAAAGTAAATTTTCTATTCCTTGTCCAAAAAAAGGATCAGCTCCTCCTCCTGCTAAAGCAGACTTTTCCAAAGCAGAGAGTAGTCTATCAGATAATCTTGACACTAAAGATTTTTCTTCAGGTTTTTTTTCTAAATCAATAATTTCACCTAGATGAGTATCCATTTCTTTAGCTATTTCGGATAAGATAACTCTATCTACAAAGTCAATTTTAAGTTTTTCAGCAACTTTTCTTCCTATAACTTGATATCCAGATCCTAGATATCCCTCAATTGTAACCACAGGCATAAAATTCTCCTTTTTTCTATTCTATTTATTTCCTCTAGGATGTGCAAGATTATAGTCGTTTATAAGTTTTTGATTAGGGATTTTAGTGTATATTTGGGTCGACTCAATTGAATTATGACCTAAAAATTCTTGAACATGCCTTATACTAGCACCACCCTCAAGTAGATGAGTTGCAAAACTATGTCTAATAATGTGAGGAGAAACATTTTTTGTTATTCCAACTTTGAGTGATTTTTTCTTTAAAGATTTCCATAAATATTGTCTTGTTAATGGTTTTGAATTTTTGTTGGAAAATAAAGTAGAATTATATTTATCATTTCTTACGAAATAAGGTCTAATTTCTTTTATATAAATATTCACTTTCTTTGCAGCATTTTCATAAATAGGAACTATTCTTTGTTTTTTGCCTTTTCCTGTAACTTTGACTGTTTGATTTTCTAAATCTATTTCACCAAGTTTGATACCAATTACTTCACTTACTCTTAATCCAGCTGCGTACATAAGCATGAAAATACACGTATCTCTGAAATCTATTTCTGAATTAACTGAAAAATTTATAATTTTAGTTATTTCTTCGACCATTAATGGTTTAGGAATGGGAGAAGAAATTTTTGGTGATTTTATTTCTTTAAAAATATTTTTTTTATTTAGTTTTTCTTTATATAGAAATACAAAGAAAGATTTTATTGAAGCATGTTTCCTCTTTGTAGTAGATTTTTTATATTTATGATTAATTTGTTTAAAATAATCATAAATATCTTCTTGATTTATCTTAGACCAATTAAATTTATTATTTTCTTCTAAATAATTTGTAAATAATTTTAAATCATTTGAGTAAGAGGCAAGAGTATTTTCACTATATCCTTTTTCAGATGAAATATAGTTATAAAATTTTTCTAAATGATCATCTAGGCTCATAATTTTTAAAAATGTTTTATTTTAGGATTGAATTTTTTTTAATTATATTAAATACTATTATAGTAATTCAAAAACAACTCCTACTATACTATGATAAAAATACCTTTTCATCCTATGATATTTCAATTCGAATATCTTGCATTATCTTGGCACGGATTCTTTTCTCTAGTAGGTGTAATAGCTGCAATTTATATTGTAATTAAGCAATCAAGAAAAGTTGGAATAGACGATGATCTAATATTTAACGTAGCTTCATGGGGAATTATTGGAGGCATAATTGGAGCTAGATTAGTACATATTATAGATCATCTAGACTACTACTTAGACAATCCATTATATTTTATTTATATATGGAAAGGTGGAATAGGTGTTTGGGGAGGTATAATTGGAGGTCTATTAGGCGGACTTGCCTATTGTAAATTCTCAAAATTATCTAATGAATCTATGGGACAACTAATGGATTTTGCCGCTCCAGCAATGCTTGCAGGCCAAGCTATAGGAAGAATAGGGGACATCATAAATGGAGAGCATTGTTCAAGAGCAACGGATCTATTTTTTGGATGGTGGTTCTCTAATCCGGCTTCTCCTGGACAGCAATGTATTATTCGTTCTGAAAACTATAGTAATGGTCATTTTCCAGTAGGTACAGATCCTGGTACAGCTGTGCATCCATCTGCTCTTTATGAACTTATTTGGGATGTATTAGGAATGGTAGTTTTAGTTAAATTTAGGAATAAAATCAAACCTGCAGGAAGCTTATGGTTTATTTATTTAGGTTGGTATAGTTTAGGAAGATTTGTAATTCAATGGACAAGATTAGATAAAACTTATTTTTGGAGCTTTCAAGAGGCTCATTTTATTTCTATAATTTGCATGATTATATCTGTGTCTTTTATTCTAATAAAAACAAGAAAACAAAATCAATAAAATTAATCACAATTTTCAATTTCTAAAATCTGAATTTTTTTTTGTATTTTGCCATTCCAATAGTCAGTTCTCAAACTGAATAAACAATTTACTTTGCCATTAGACAATTTTTTTTCTCCAGTGTTGAAAGCAATGAAATTAAAATTAGAATTACTACTAGTAATTACGCCTGAGATATGATTTTTATCTTGCCCAATTCTTTTAAATTTTTCTAAATTAACATTTTCAGAATAGAATAATGGAGATGGGTTTTGTTCTCCGAATGGAGATAGTTTTTTGATATCATCCCATAAATTATAATTTAAATTATCTATATTAATTTCTAAATCAGCATCATAATTTTTTTTTGATGTTTTAGAGGAATTATTATTATGAGATGAAATTAAATCTTTCCTAAAAGATTCATAATCTTTAGCTTCAATTGAAAATCCTGCAGCTGAAGCATGACCTCCAAAATTCTTAAAATAGTGATTT
This sequence comes from Dehalococcoidales bacterium, assembly GCA_009937255.1. Taxonomy (GTDB): domain Bacteria; phylum Chloroflexota; class Dehalococcoidia; order Lucifugimonadales; family Lucifugimonadaceae; genus TMED-70. Next base: position 15,701 of record JAACCT010000062.1, on the reverse strand, counting down.
AGTTTATTCAAATTACTAAATAAATCATAACTTTTATTTGCTCTAGAAGAAAATTTAAGTATTCCTTCTTTTTCAGCAAAACAAAGTACTGGTTTAGAGGATTGTTCAACTAATCTTCCAGCTAATGGACCTAATAAACCAAGTGGGTAGCCAGAACAATTTATAAAAATTATTGGAATTTCTTTTTGAGAAATAATTTCATCTTGAATTTTCCCCCAAAGTTCTTTAGATAGAAATTTTCTTTTTTCATTCATTTTTTCAATTTTTTGCGAAAGATTATGTGCAGTTTTTAGGTTAGGAGCTGTTAATAAATTTAAAGCAGGATATGCATCATCAATTCTGCCTGGAGTATTAATTCTAGGAGCAAGCTGAAAAGAAATATATTCACTTTCAGGTGGTTCATAAAAAAACTTTTTCCCTACTAAATTATTTAAAGCATTTATTCCAAAATTTTTAGTTTTAGAAATTTCTTCTAACCCTTTTCTAACTATAATTCTATTATTTTTAATTAATGGAGCTACATCAGCTATAGTTCCTATAGTTGCCAAAGAAGTTAGTCCATCTTTCATTGGTTTATTAAAATATTCAAACAAGGCTTTTGACAGAATCCAGGCAACACCTGACCCTGAATAATCAGTAACATCTTTTTCAAATACAGGATTCAAAATAGGGTAATTATATTTTTCTTTTTCTGGGATATGATGATCAGTAATAACAAATTCTATTTGTCTTTCTTTTTTTATTTTATCTATGATTTTATCTGCGTTGGTGCCAGTATCAACAGTAATAATTAATTCACAACCTAAATCTATTAGGGATTTTATACCATTCTCGGAAATTCCATGTCCCTCATTTTCTCTATGAGGGATGAAAGGCTTTACATTTGTACCTAAAGAACGAAAAGTTTCAACTAAAATAGCTGTACCTGTTAATCCATCAGCATCAAAATCACCATATATTCCAATAGTTTTTTTTGAAACTATATACTTAACAATTAAATCTACAGCATTTTTCATTTCCGTAAATTCATATGGATCAATATTATCTAGTTCAAAATTTTCTAAAAACTTTTTTGTAGAATTTTCATTTATAGATCTGTTAAGTAATAAATTTTTAATTATTTCATCATTGGATAATATTTGATTTTTCTCAATAGATCTTTTCAGATTTATTTCATAATTATCTTGTTTAATTACCATTATTGATTTGGATAGTCTTGAAATAATAAAGATGAATTATGACCGCCAAATCCTAATGAATTTGATATGGCAGCAGGAACATTACCTTTTAATGCATGATTTGGGACATAGTCTAAATCACAATCAGGATCAGGGTTTGCTAAATTTATAGTTGGAGGAACTACTTTTTCATTTATAGCCATTACTGTAAAGGCAGCTTCAATTCCTCCAGCTGCTCCTAGTAAATGCCCAGTCATTGATTTTGTAGAAGATACTTTCAGTTTTTTTGCATGATCTCCAAAAGCTCTCTTTATAGCAATAGTTTCAAATTTATCATTTAATGGAGTTGATGTTCCATGAGCATTAATATAAGCTATTTTTTCTTTCTCAACTTTTGCATCTTTCATTGCTAGGGTCATAGCCCTTGCAGCACCTTCACCTTCAGGATGAGGTTGAGTCACATGATGAGCATCTGAAGTAGCACCATATCCTGATAATTCACATAAAATAGAAGCACCTCTTTTCAAAGCATGTTCTTCACTTTCTAAAATAAGAATTCCAGTTCCTTCTCCTAATACAAAACCATCTCTTTCAGCGTCAAAAGGTCTAGATGCTTTAGTTGGATTTTCATTGTTTGTTGATAATGCATGGCAAGCATTGAATCCTGCAATTCCTATAGGACAAATGGCAGCTTCTGTACCACCAGCCATAACTATATCAGCATCTCCTCTTCTAATCATGAGCATTGCTTGACCGATTGAATCTGCAGCAGAAGAACAAGCAGAAACTGTAGAAAAATTAGGCCCTTTTGTTCCTAACATCATAGAAACTTGACCAGAAGCCATATCACTAAGCATCATTGGAATTAAAAAAGGACTTATTCTAGAAGGACCTTTTTTCATTAAAACTTCACTTTGTTCACTAAGTGTTTTTATTCCACCAATCCCACTACCTATGAGAACTCCAAATCTATCTAAATCTACAGATTCTAGGAATATTCCTGAATCTTTTATAGCTTCTTTGGCAGCAACACAGGCAAATTGTGCAAACCTATCTAGCCTCTTAGAAAACTTTTTACCTAAAATTTCTTCAGGATTAAAATCAGGAATTTCAGCAGCAATTTTAGTTTGAAAATTTTCCGTGTCAAATGACATGATTTTATCAATGCCACTTTTACCTGTAGTTACGCCTTTCCATGAAGTATTTCTATCAAGCCCTAATGGAGTTATTAATCCAAGACCAGTTACTACTACTTTATTTGTCATTTTTGCTCCTTAAATATGAAATAATAAGCCAGTTTATTAATATTAGATTCTACTATGCATTATATACTTATAATTTATAATATAAATGATATTTGTAATCATATGAATGTCTACATAGAAACTCATGGATGTAAATTAAATATAGCAGATTCACAAAAAATTTCGAAAGATTTTTTATCTAGTGGATTCAATATTTCTGAAGATATTAATAAGTCAGAAATATTTGTGCTTAATAGCTGCACAGTAACAAAATCAGCTGACAAAAAAGCTAGAAATAGATTAAGAAGTATTAAAAAAAATCATCCAAATATTCATTTAATAGCTACTGGTTGTTATCCACAAAGAAATAAAGAAGAAGTTTTAGAATTAGGTATTGTTGACACAATAATAAAAAATGAAGAAAAAGATAATTTTATAAAAATTATCAGTGAAAAATTCCCAGTAAATAATAAAGTAGAAAACAACTATGGTGTAGAAAGTATTTTATTAGGAAGAACCAGAGCGTCAATAGCTATACAAAAAGGTTGTAATCAAATATGTAGCTACTGTATTGTTCCAAAAGTTAGAGGTCCTGAGAATTCTATAGAACCTAAAGAAATAATCAATCAAATTAATTATTTAGAATCTAAAGGCTGTAAAGAAGTAGTTTTAACTGGAACTCAATTAGGTACTTATGGGTTTGATTTAAAAAATTATAATTTATATAAACTCTTAAAAGAAATTTTAAGTAATACTAAAATTTTGAGATTAAGATTATCTTCTGTACAACCTCATGAATTTAATGAAGACTTATTAAGCTTATGGAATCATGATAATTTTAAAAAAAGATTATGTCCTCATTTCCATATACCTTTACAAAGTGGATCAGACAAAATTCTAAAATCAATGAGAAGGAAATATACAACTTTTCAATTTACAGAAATTACTAAAAAAATTAAATCTTCTATTAAAAATTCTTCGATAACAACTGATTTGATAGTAGGGTTTCCAGATGAATCTGAAGTTGATCATATTAATACTAAGAATTTATTGAAAAATTCAAATATAACAGAGGTTCATGTTTTCCCTTATTCTATTAGACCTGGAACAACTGCTTTTTATTTAGATAATAAAATTCAACCCTCTATTATCACGAAAAGAGCAAAAGAGATAAGAGAAATTTCAAATAAGCTTAAAATGAAACATCTCTTATCTTTAATTAATTCTGAACAAAATGTACTCTGGGAAAATTCAAAAAGCAATTCAGGATATACTGAAAATTACTCATATTTTTCTCTTTCAAACAATGAAATGAGTTTACCTAATTCTTCGATTAGTAAAGTTAAAGTTAAATCAATTGAAAATGAAAATTTAATTGGTTTTATATCTAAATAGCAATTGGTTCTAAAGTCAAGCTCTGGTTCATTCTCTTAATATATCCAGCGTACTCTTTATATCCATGGGCAAAAACCATTAACCAACCTTCTTGTTCACACTCTGCAATTATTCTTCTTTTAATTTCTAGAGTTTGATCAGGGTATCTATCATAAGCTGTTATATAAGCTAATGGTAAATGAGAAGGCGCAGGTATTAATTCTGATAAATATACTATTCTTTCAGATCCCGCATTAACTTTTACTATTTGATGACCCTGTGAATATCCGTCTATCATTTCACAATTTACACCAGGACTTATTTCAGTATTACCATCTAAGAATTCAATCATATTTCTATCTTCAAGTATATTTAGATGATCTACGGGATGTCCATAAGCGGGCAGTAACCTTTCATCTTGATTAAAAGCTTCATCCCAAGCTGATTTTTGTACTAAATACTTAGCTTTAGGGAATGTAGGAATTAACTTACCTTCTCTATCTAAAGAAGTAGATCCTCCCGAGTGATCAAAGTGAAGTTGAGTAAGTACAACTTTATTAATATCTTTTGCAGACACTCCATTTGATTTCAAATTTCTAATTAATCTAGATGATGCATGACCATAGATTTCTCTATTGATTTCAGGTTCTTTTGATCCAATACCTGTATTTACTAAAATATCTTCTTCACCATTTCTAATAAGCAAAGAATTTAAACCTAATCTGACTCTATTTTTTCTGTCAGGCTTAGATTGTTTTTCCCATAGTACTTTTGGTACAGGACCAAAGAATGGTCCTCCATCTAATAAGTAAGAGCCGTCACTAACAACTTTCACAGAATTTAAGCTTTTCAATATTTACCCCCCAGTAAAATTTTTGAATATAAAGAAAACTTAATATTTTATAAAGAAAAAAGAAAGGTACCAAAGTACTTGTTTTTGAACTTTTTTAGTTAAAGTTTTGAACAAATTCAATAAATTATACTTACTAGAAAAATAATGAGCTTTTTTTTAAGATTTTGTAATTGTGTCTTATTAGTATTAAAATAAATTAAAAAATTAATAAATAAAATGAAAAAAATACTAATAAATTCTCTTAAAGATATCAATAAATCAAGTAAATCAGATAGCATTGCATTCGGATTATTTGATGATCAACAAGATCTATTTTCAAATATAAATAAAGACTCTAACTTTATACTTTCTGAATTAAATCAATCTGGAGATCTAAGTTCTAAATTGGGAGAAATATCAGTTATATATACACCTAATAGAATTTTTAAGGGATTTAAGTATTCTAAAATATTTATAATAGGTTTAGGAAATAATAATAAATTAGATAATAACTCTCTTAGAAGTGCAGCTGGAAATCTATCGAGAAAAATTCAAACCTCTAATTGTAATTCTGTAAATTTTGTTTTAGATTCATTCATAAATAAAGAAAGTAATTATTTTGAATTATCACAATCTTTTATAGAAGGATTCTTATTAGGTTCTTATTCTTTTAATAAATATAAATCTTCAAAATCTTCAGAAAAAGAATTATATTTTGATGTTACTTCTTCAAAAATAAATTCTGAATTAGATATTTCAATTAATAAGGCAATTATAAATTCTGAAGCTGAGAAAAAAGCAAGAAATTTAGTAAATGAACCCGCCAATATAATGTCTCCTTCAGAACTTTCTAAATTCTCTTTAGATTTATCTAATGAGAATTTAATCTGCAAAATATTAGACTATGATGAGTGTAAAAAATTAGGTATGAATGCTTTTTTAGGAGTTGCACAAGGGTCAGTTGAAGAGCCAAAATTAATTCATCTGTCATACAAACCAAATAAAGATGAAAAAAGTGCAACTTGGTATATAGGAAAAGCAATAACCTTTGATAGTGGAGGACTTTCTTTAAAGCCTTCAGGATCAATGTTATCAATGAAAGGCGATATGGGAGGTTCTGCAGCTGTAATTTCTGCCATTGAAGCTATTTCTAGATTAAAAATTAAAACTAATATAGAAGTGCTTTGCTTAGCTACTGAAAATATGCCAAGTGGTTCTGCACAAAGACCAAGTGATGTAGTTCAAGCTATGGATGGAACCTATATAGAAGTTGAAAATACTGATGCCGAAGGAAGATTAACTTTAGCTGATGCTATAACTTATGCAAGAAAATTTAATCCAAAAGCTATTATAGATGTTGCTACTTTGACAGGTGCTGCAGGAATCGGACTTGGGAAAGGAAATATTTCAGCTTTCTCTAATAATGAAAAACTAATGTCTTCTGTAAAAAAAGCAGGTATTTTTACAGGAGATTCTGTTTGGGGACTTCCTTTAGATACTGTTTCAAAAAAACAAAATAATTCAGTTATAGCAGATATAAAAAATACAGGGGGAAGGCTAGCTGGTTCTATTACTGCAGCACATTTTATAAACCATTTTGTTAAAGAAACTCCATGGGTTCATTTAGATATTGCTGCAAATATGATGAGCGCTTCAGCTGAAGGTTGGTATTCTAAAGGAGCAACTGGTATCCCTACACGATTATTAATTGAATTAGCATACGCATTAGAAAATTAATTTTTTTTGATGTAATAATTGAAAGTATTATACTTCAACAAAAGATACAATAATTAAGTATTGAAAATCTATAGGAAATAAAAAACAATCCATTATAGATATCAATTACATGGTGGGCGTGGTGAAGTGGTTATCACGACCGGCTGTGACCCGGTAGATCGAGGGTTCAATCCCCTCCGCCCACCCCATACCATGCGCCCGTAGCTCAGCTGGATAGAGCATCTGGCTTCGAACCAGAGGGTCGGGGGTTCGAATCCCTCCGGGCGTGCCATACTAAGCAATGTTGTTATAATCTTGAGAATTTAATTTTCAATTAACTTCATAAGATTATCTGGAGTTATTTTATTTTTTGATAATTTACAAAAATAATTTAGTCTTTCCATATCCTCAATTGTCGAACAATGATAGTTTAGTAATTTATTATTTAATATGATAATTCCAATACATTTTGCTCTAGATAGTGAAACATTTAATCTTCTAAAATCAAAGAAAAAATCTGATCCTCTTGGAATACTTTCTGGGTCTGAAGATGTGTACGAAATAATTACTATGGGTGCTTCTTGACCTTGAAAGTTATCAATAGTTCCAATTTGTGAATTTGGAGGTAAATGTTCTTTGAGTAAATTAACTTGTGCATTAAATGGACTAATAACTAATAAATCTTTATTACTTATTAGTGATTTTTCTAAATTTCTATTAATCCATTTTTTATTTATAAGCTTCTTATAAATATTATTTATGAAATCAACTTCATTTATATTCTGGACTGATGATCCTGAATGATTTAAATCTACGAGGTATATTCCATTTTTTACTGAATTATTATTATTTTTAATGATTTTTTGATTAGAATTATCTTTATCGGTAATTAATCTTTTCTCATAAAAACTATCAGAAATAAATTCACAAATTGTAGGATGCATTCTATAAGTTTTTTCTAGAAAAATACCTTTTTGATCACTAATTGTATTTTTTTCTTTTATTAAATACTCAATTGGTGAAAGAGATGATTCACCTTCAATAATTCCTAAAGAAGGCTGAGGTAGTTGCATATGATCACCAATCATGACTATATTTTTTGATGATAAAGAAGATGCTATAACTTTGGAAATACTTAGTTGTCCTGCTTCATCAAAAAATATAAAGTCAAAAATTTTATCTTTTTTACTATTTTCTCTATGATTCATATTTGATAAAGCCCAAGCTGTACCTGCAACTAATTGAAATTTCTTAAGGTCTAATTTATTAGTATTTCCTATTTCAATATTTTTAAATTCTTGATTAATTTTCCTATTTCCTGAGTTATAAATCCCTTTAAATTTATAGCTTTGTTCTACAGAATAGCTATCGATAGTTTCTATCAAATTTATTATCGCTTTATGAGAATGGCAGACTATTGCCACTCTATAATTTAATTCAATTAATTTTAGAATAACTCTTGATGAGGTATAGCTTTTACCAGTTCCAGGTGGGCCTTGCATTACTAAATATGAGCTATTTAAATTTTTTATTCTCTCAGTTATATTTTCAATAGAAGAATTTTTTGATAAATCTATTTTATTAATATATTTTGAGTCTTTCCTAAATAGGAAATCTTTTATAGCTGGATATGAATTTTGATAATTAAAGTCTTTTATGAAATCAGCAACTGAATTATCAATTGTTGTAATATTCATAGGCTGAGAAGGAGTTAATGAATTAGGAATTTCTTTTTTTTTGTTTTGTTTTAATGTAACTTTGAAATTTGTATAATCAATTGATATTATAGATGAAGAATTTTCTCCATTTTGATCTAATACATAATCTCCAGGTTTCATTTTTGTGATTTGATTAGGAAAATTAAACTCTAATATATTATTTACACCTTCTTCATTTTTACTAATTAGATTTAATGCTCCTATACAGCTATTATCTTCTATAAGATCTTCTGTATTTTTTTTAATGTTTGAGAAATAATTCCACCATTCAGCTCTTTGCTCTTTTCTGTTATAAAAATTTAATTGACTAAGTATTGGTTTTAATTTCAAGTCTTCATCTTTTAATTTATCAATAACATTTTCAACCTCTTTTTCTTGATTGATAATTTCTATAGATTTTTCAGAAATAATAATTTCATCTAATTCTTTATATTTTATTTCTTTAGGCTTTAAGTCGTTTAACCAAGATTGTAAAAAGATTAATGATTTGCAATCTTGCTTATTATATAAAATAATTTCATCTAAAATTTCTTCATGTCCACTTTCAAGATAATTTTCAAATGCCACTAAACTATCTTGCCCAGAAGCAATATCTTCGTCTCTTCCTAGATTATAAAATTTTTCAATAGTCTTAAGTCTGTAGTTTTCAGCAGATAGAAGTATAGAATCTTTAACAACTTTAAAAAGATCTACAAATTTATTTTCTCGTAAAATAAAATCTACTTCTTTTATTTTTACTTCATATTTTTGTGATAGTTTTTTTAAATCAGTTTCTTCATAGGAATTATAATGATAGACATGAGCATCCTTATGCTTTTTTAAGTGTTTAAAAATAAAATCTACTAATTTTTCAAATGCAATCTTTTCCTCTTCATTATTTATCGCTAGAAATTTTATAAAGCTTTCTTTGCCAAAGGATCTGTAATAAATTCCAAAAAGATATTCTAAACCTGAAGTTTTAGAATTTGAGTCAAAGTACATCGGATAACCTTCTATATCAAAAAAAAGATCATTTTCTGATGGAGGAGGTAATAATTCAAAACCTATTAGTTTATTTTGATCATTTATTTTTTTCTTTTCTTCAAATATTATCTTGTGTTCTAGTTGATTTGTTTGTTTATAGTTAAATTGTAATTTTGCTTGTTGTATTAATATATCTAAAGAAGCTTTATTAATACCTTTGATGTTTTTTTTAAAGTTTAAATTAGCAAGTTTTTCTAAGGTATCAATTTTTTCATTTTTTAAAAAATTAATTTGATTTTTTTTAATATTTGCAACTTGATTTAAATGATCTTGATTTTTCCAATTATTTTCACATAATAATTTATAATCACAAACATTACATAAATTACATTTGGAAGCTTCGGGAATTACTTTAGGATTATGAATAAAACTATCTACTCTTTTATTTAAATTTAAAAAATAATCATAATATTTTTTAATTTCTATATTTTCTACGGTTTCATCTCTTAGAATAATTTTTCCAGTAGGAGAAAAATTATTATATTGTTTCTCCAAAATAAAAGAATAATGACATAGCTGTAAAATATTCTCTACTTTCAATTTAAATGAAGATTTTATATCCCATGGTTCGTAGTAACCTTGCTTTTTGACAAGAAAGTCTGGAGATCCTGTAAATTTTTTATATTTTAGATATGGTTGATAAATAATATCTTCACCATTTTTTATTGCTCTTTCTGTTAATTTTTCTTTTTCTGAAGTATTAAGATTTTTGTCTATTTCATAAACTGTTTGAGATTCTTTGATTTTTTGCAAATAACTTTCTTCATGTTCAAGCCCTATTTTTCTAATTATTTCTAGCCATGGATCTATATTTTGGGGGAAGTTATCTGGAGGATTTATATAATCAAGCCAAGTTTTATACTGGCATTGTGAAAAATCTTGTATGGAATAAGCTGTTATGTTTTTTTTTGTTTTCAAAATATAAGATTCATATTAATAAGATAACTTCAGAATAAATCATTTTTTTTTTCTTAACAACCTAAATGACAAATAAGTTAAATATATTATTAGAAAATTTTTATAACTTATTAATTAAAAAAACCCACCTACAGAGTAAATGCCTGAGCGCAAGTATGATCTAAAGAAGTGGGTCTATACTTATTTTAATCTAGAAAGCATTTTTTACCATCAAGCAAAAACTCTTAAAAACTTTTCGTCGCCGAAAGCTGAAAAAGACTACTACTTTTCAGACTATTTCTAGCAGTTATTCTAAATTAAATATAAGCTAACAAAATAATATTATATCTATAATTTTAATCAATATATTATTAGATATTTTAATTCCAAAATAATTTAGTTAATATAAAAAGTGAAATAATAATAAATATTATGCAGGATGTAATATCTAAATAATTACTTTTATTAACAAATTGTCTAATATAAAAATTTCCAATTATGATTGATATAAATGAATACCAAATAAAATCAATTATTGAAGCTATCGATACTATAATAAATTTTTCACTTAAACTTTGATCATTAGTTATAAATTGCGAAAAAATCGCAAAAAAGAAGATAGTAATTTTAGGATTTAAGAAGCATATAAGAAAACCATCTAAAAAATTATTTATTAATATTTTTTTAGATGGTTCATTTTCTTTTTTATGTTTATTTTCTTTTAAAACTTTAAAGGCCAAAAATAATAAATAAATAGCGAGAGAGAATGTAAAAATATCTAAAATTATTGGATTAATTTTATAAATAATACTGATACTAAATATAGATAATAATGCATAAAAAAATATTCCAAAAGCATGGCCTAGGCCAGTAATAACTCCACTAGTTTTACCATTAGCAATTGCATTCCTAGAAATTAGAACTAAACTTGGACCAGGAGAAGCTGCTCCTAAAGTACAGGTTAATATTATTTGTAAATAAATTATTGAATTCAAGTTTTTAATATATTTTTATAGTCTTGTGTCATAATAAAATAAATTTTATTTTTAGATATATAATACTTTTAGAAATTAAATAATCTATAGAGGGAATTATGACACAAGCAGGAAAACATTTTTTACAAATACCTGGTCCTACAAACGTACCAGATAGTGTTTTAAGAGCTATCAGTAGTCCAACTATTGATCATAGAGGTCCTGAATTTTCTGAGCTTACGATAAGTGTCATTAATGGACTGAAAAAAGTTGTTAAGGGTCCAAAATCTATCCCAATTATTTTCCCTTCTTCAGGAACTGGCGCTTGGGAAGCAGCACTGGTAAATATTGTTTCAGAAGGAGAAAAAATTCTAATGTTTGATACTGGACAGTTTTCAACCTTGTGGAAAAATATGGCTGAAAAATTAGGTTTTGAAGTTATATATATTCAGAGTGATTGGAGAACAGGAGTAGATGAAAACAAAATAGCTCAAACTATAAGTGATGACAAAAATCATGAAATTAAAGCAGTGTGTTTAGTTCACAATGAAACTTCTACAGGTGTAACCTCTAAAATTCCATCTACTATAAAAAAAATAAAATCTTTGAATCATCCTGCAATAATAATGGTTGATACTATTTCTTCATTAGGATCAATAGATTACTCTCATGATGATTGGCTAGTGGATGTTACTATTGGAGGGTCACAAAAAGGATTAATGTTACCTCCTGGAATAGCATTTAATTTTGTAAGTGAGAAAGCAATAGAAATATCTAAGCTAAATAGTTTTAAAAAATCATATTGGGATTGGAATGAGATGGTTTTAAATAACAGCAATGGTTTTTTCCCTTATACTCCATCTACAAATATTTTATTTGGATTAAAAGAAGCATTAATATTGATTGATTTAGAAGGACTAGAAAAAATATTTGATAGACATAAAAGACATGCTAAAGCCACAAGATTAGCAGTGAAATCTTGGGGAATAGAACTATTACCTATAAATGAAGATGAATACTCAAATTCTCTTACAAGCTTATTATTCAACTCAGGTGTAAATGCTGATTATTTGAGAAAAATAATTTTAGAAAAATTTAATACATCTTTGGGAACAGGTCTAGGAAAATGGGCAGGAAAAATTATTAGAATAGGGCACTTAGGTGATTTCGACGATCCAATGTTACTTGGTACTTTATCAGTTGTAGAAATGGGTTTATCTTTAGCTGAAATTGAGCATACATCTGGTGGAGTTAAGTCAGCAATGGATTATTTAGAAAAAAATTAAGGAGTATTTTGATTTCTTCTAGGAAGATTTCCAATACCAGACATATCTTTTTCAGGAAGAATATTATTTATTTCTTCTAAATCTTGTAATGAAAGCTTTATTCCTGAAGCTTTAGAATTAGTTTCTAATTGTTCTGAGCTAGTTGCTCCTGCAATTACTGAAGAAACAGATTTTTTTGAAAGTAGCCAAGCAAATGCAAGTTGTGTCATTGTTATTCCTTTTCTTTCAGCCCAAATCTCTAAATTTTCAATTATTTCAAAATTATTTTCAGTTAACCATTTTTCATTCCAGGCTGTATTACTTCCTGATAATCTTCCATCTTCAGGTATTGAATTTCTTTTATATTTACCTGTCAAAAACCCTGAAGCTAAGGGGAAATAAGGTAGGATCCCAACTTCATATTTTTCACATGCATGTGTAAGTTCTAATTCTGGTTCACGCTCAAACATAGAAAATTCAGGTTGTACAGTAGAAAATTCTGCTAATCCAAATTTTCTTGAAATATGAATTCCTTCAACTACTTCAAAAGCCATATAATTTGAACAACCAATATATCTGATTTTCCCATCTGAAACTAAATCATCTAAAGCTTTTAATGTTTCTTCTTGTTTGGTATATGGATCAAAAATATGTGTTTGATACAAGTCTATATAATCCGTTTGTAGTCTAAGTAAACTCTCTTCAACTGCTCTTTTAATATGTACAGAAGATAGTCCTGATTTATTGGGACCTTCATTTAATCTTTTACCTACTTTTGTATCTTGAGGGGAGGGCATAGGATTCATTCCTACTTTTGAAGCAATAATATACTGATCTCTCTTAGTTTTTGTGGCTTTTCCAATATATTCTTCTGAAAGACCATTAGAATACATGTCGGCCGTATCTAATAAATTAATTCCATAATCTAGTGAAGAATTGATAACTTTTTCTGATTCTCTATAATCTAATTTTCTTCCAAAATTATTTGTACCAAGTCCTATTTCTGAAACTAAAATTCCAGAATTCCCCAATTTCCTATAATTCATTTAAATCTCGCTTGTATTTTTTATTAGATTATTACGATAATAACTAATAACATCAAATAACATCAATCAAAATGACTATACTTGCAACATTTTTAATCCTTTTATATTGTTTTGGTCATTCATATTGGAATTTTTTAGTAAAGAAATCAACTAATCCCCCAATGATGCTAGTTTCAATTGCTATTGGATCATGGATTTTACCATTTCCATTTGCATTGTTTTTTATAATATCAAATCCTCCAAGCTATGAATCCTGGATATATATATTTATAAATGGAATTTTACAAATATTTTACTATGGTTTACTTGGTAGGGCATATAAATTAGCTGATATGTCAATTGTTTATCCATTAGCTAGAGGATCAGCAGTATTTTTTATTCCAATTTGGGGAATTATATTTTTTAATGAATCTATTTCATCATTAGCAATTTTAGGAATTGGTCTAATTTTTTTGGATTAATGTTTATTTCTGTAATTCCTTTGATGAAAAAAAATATAAATATATCTAAAAAATTATTATCTGCAATTATTTTATCTATTTTAGTAGGGTTAAATATTTCTTTGTATACTATTTTCGATAAAAAAGCAGTTTCTGATGTTAATCCTTTTATTTATGTTATTTTAATCACAATTTTAGGCTCATTAGGAGCACTTTTATTTACTAGTGGTAAAAATAAAATTATTCTCTTAAGAGATAATTTTAAAAAAAATTACTTAACTATAATTTCAGGATCTGTAATTATGTATTTAGCTTACTCTGTTATGCTTTTTGCATTAAAATTTTCTAAGATTAGTTATGCAGGAACAGCTAGAGAATTAACCATTATTGTTGGTATTATATGGAGTTATTTTTTATTAAAAGAAAAAATAACTTTAATTATAATCATCTCAATTTTTATGATCTTTGTTGGAGCTATAACTATTTCATTAGCAAAATAGAACTTAATACCATTTTTCTTTATCTACAATGTTTTTTAGCTCTTTACCTTCGTTTAATAATTTAATATTATCTTTAATTATTTCGTATCTTCTATTTGTTATTGTTTCCCCAGCATCTAATAATGCTACATGAGGAGTTATGATGACTCCTTTAGTACCCCATAGTTTATGGTTTTCAGGTAAAGGCTCTTCATCAAAAACATCTAATCCTGCTCCTGAAATAATATTATTATTTATTGCATATGATAGATCATTTAAATTAGCAGTTTTTCCTCTTCCAACATTTATAAAAACTGATGAAGATTTCATTTTTTTAAATAATTCTAAATTGAACATATGTTCAGTTTCGGGAGTATGCATAACTGTAGATACAAGGAAATCAACTTCATTAATATAAGATTCAATTTCATTCTGGGTAATCACAATATCAAAATTTTCTAAAGACGTAAATTTAGGATCAACTCCTATTACCTTCATTTTAAATGCTTTGCATAATCTTCCAACCTCTTGCCCAATTCCTCCAGATCCTACAATCATTACAGTAGACTCATCTAAATGGATAGCTTTATGCTTATTTGCATTTTTATCCCATAAATTATTTCTTTGAGCATCAAAAAAATCTGGAAATCGTTTTGATAATGAAAGTATATATGCCATTACATGATTTCCAATATAATCAAAATAAATACCTCTTGGATTAGTAACAATAACTGGATGATCAATAAGTTCTTTATAAAACCAACCATCTTTACCTGAATCATTTACAAAGCTTCCTGAATCTGGGTTAGCTAACCATTTTAAATTATTAGCATTTTTTATAGATTCTGGACTTACCCATCCATATCCAGCATCTATATTATGAATATTTTCTGAAACTTCACTTTCATCTTCAAAAACTAAAATATCCAGTTTAGGAAAATCATTTTTCAGTCTATTTATTAAATCTTTTTTTGTGATATCAATAGGTGGAAAAAATGCAAAATTATTAAGTTTCATTTATTTATCTTTCTTCGTTTGGAAAATCTTTTATTATGTTTCTAATAAAGGTATACTCAAGAAAAGTATAACTATATACATAAAAAAAAACATTATATAAAAGGAGATAAAAATGTATCCAATTGATATAAGATCAAAGTTGGCTACTGGAAAACCAGTTCTTTCAACTAGTATGCCTAGTTTTGAACCACACATTGCTAATGCCACATACAACTGTAAGCCTGATTGGGTTTGGATTGATACAGAACATAACCCTTGGGGAACAGAATCTATGGGTACTTTGTGTGTTGATGGTAGAAAAAAAGGCGTAGCTCCTGTAATTAGAATTCCTTGGAATGATCCTTCTTATATAAAAAAAGCATACGATGTTGGAGCTGTTGGAGTAATGATTCCTCAAGTTGATACTCCTGATGAGGTTAGACAAGCTATTCATGATGCAAAATATCCACCAGTTGGTGAAAGAGGAATAGCTCCTTTTTTCGCACAATATTTAGATGG
>JAACCT010000061.1 GCA_009937255.1 Dehalococcoidales bacterium | reverse complement strand
TATATTAGAAATAATATTAAAATATCCTAACTGCATTACATATATGTTAAATGATAAAAATAATATTTTTTTTGGAACTACTCCTGAAAAAATTTTTGAGTATGAAAATAAAATACTTAGAACAGAAGCTTTAGCAGGATCTATCCCAAATAAAGGTGAAAAGTTTTTAGAAATTCAAAAAAAATTCCAAAATTCTACTTTAAAAGAAGAACACGATATAGTTGTAAAATATATCGAGTCTCAATTATCTAAAATAACTAAAAATAAAATATCAATTTCTTCATCTGAAATTAAAAAATTAAATAATATTTATCATTTACAATCTGAAATTAAAACAAAAATTGATAAGAATGATTTTTTTGAATTTATAAACTTGTTACATCCTTCACCTGCTTTAGCTGGATATCCTATTGATGAAGCTTTAAAGTGGATTAGAAAAAATGAAAAGTTTGATAGAGGGTTATATGCAGGTTCAATTGGATATATTGAAAAAAATAATTCTAGCTTTTATGCTGCTTTAAGATGTGCAAAATATTCTATAAGTGAAAAAGAAATTATTTCATTTGCAGGTAATGGAATAATTAAAGACAGTAAAATAAAATATGAATTAGAAGAGTTAAATTCAAAGTTTAAAGCAATAAATGAATCATTAATTGAAAATTAAATGTTAAACCACGATTTCATAATAAATAAATTTCTAAAAAAATTAATACAATATAACGTTAAAAATATAGTTATTAGCCCAGGGTCTAGATCAACTCCAATAGTTAATAATATTTTAAAAAATAAACAATATTTTAATTTAAAATTAGTTCTTGATGAAAGATCGGCTGCTTTTTTTGCATTAGGAATTTCAAAATATACAAAATATCCAACAGTTCTGATTTGTACATCGGGAACTTCTACTCTTAATTATTCTCCTGCAGTAGCTGAAGCATATTATTCAAGAATACCACTTATTGTTATAACCGCTGATAGACCTATGGAATATAGAGGAAGCGGTATAAATCAGACATTGAATCAATCAAATATATACAAAAATAATATTAATTGGTTTTATGATGTTCCCATAGCAACATATAGTCCAAACTTTATATCTAATGTTGCTTATAAATCTATTTTGAAGAGCATCTCGGATAATAAAGGACCCGTTCATATAAACTGGCAATTAGAAGAACCTTTCACTGATGGGGAAATACAAACTATAAAAGAATTAGATGTAGATGATATTAATGATCTTAAACCAAAAAAAATCAGTAACAACAAAAATAATTTTTTAAAATTAGTAAAAGATAAAAAAGGAATTATTTTAGTTGGTGAAAATGATAATAATCATTTAGAAATTATTGATTTAGCAAAAATATTAAATTGGCCTATTATTGCAGACCCTTTATCTAATTTAAGACAAAAAAATAATTATAAAAATGCAACAATAGTCGATACAGGAGATTTGATTTTTAGAACTAATAAATTTATAGATATAGATACAGTTATACATATCGGAGCCCTACCTGTATCTAAATATATTTTAAATAATTTATTAAAAGCTAATTCTCATATTTTTTTTGAAGAATCTAATAATATAAATGAAGGATTATTTAATATTGATTTACATATCCAAGATAATTTTAAATTATTTATTGATGAATTAAAATCAAAAAATAAACTTAATCCAGATAATTTATGGAAAAATAAATTTAAAAAAATAAATGAATCTATAAGAATAATAATAGAGAAAATGGATCATGATTTTGATGAAATTAAGTTTAAAAAAATACTAATAGCAAAATTATCTGCTGAATCTATTTTTATATCTGGAAATTCACTTTCAATAAGAATTTTAGATATTATTTTAAATAAAAGTAAATCAGTAAATTTTGTAGGTAATAGAGGTTTATCAGGGATAGATGGTAATATTGCTATGGCTTCAGGGTTCAGCTCAATGGTAGAAACTCCCGTATATCTAGATCTAGGAGATTTAGCTTTTTTTCACGATTCAAGCAGTCTAATAACATCAATTAGAAATGCAAAAAATCTAACTATAATAGTAAATAATAACCAGGGAGGACAAATATTTAGTCTTCTAAGTCAAGCTAAAGATTTAAAAGAGATATATGATGAATGGTTTATCACATCTCATGAGAAATTTTCTATAAAAAATATTTCAGAAGGCTTTGGATGTAAATATTATAATCCTAATAATCAAAAAGAATTTGAAGAGATATTATTATCATCATCAAAAATTAAAGGTACAAAAGTAATTGAGTTAAATTTTAAAAATTCAGATTATACTAAATTCAATAATTATATTAAAGATATTACAAATAATGTATAAAAAATAATGATAAAAAATTTACACTATAAAATTGAAGGTTCAGGAATTCCTTTAATTCTTATTCATGGTTTTACAGGAACTAATAAATCATTTGATAAATTATCTAATTTTCTAAAACAATATTTTAAGATAATAAAATTAGATATGATTGGTCATGGTCTGTCGATGGATAAAGATATAAAAAGCTATTCTTTTTTGCAATCCATTCATTATATAGAAAAAATAATTAAAGATTTGCATCTGAAAAAAGTTAATATATTGGGTTATTCTCTAGGAGGAAGATTAGCTATGCAATTTTCAATAAAAAATCAACACAAAATAAATAATATGATTTTATGTAGCTCATCTTTTGGAATAAAAAATAAATCAGAAAGAATTTCAAGAATTAAATCTGATGAAAAAATAATTGACTTATTAATAAATAATAAAGTAGAAAAATTTGTGAATTATTGGGAAGCTATTCCTTTATGGGAATCAGAAAAAAAACTTCCTGTAGAAATAAAAAATAAACATAGAATTATACGATTAAATCAAAAAAATGAAGGTCTAATATTGAACTTAAGGCATCAAGGACAAGGAGTTCAAGAGTTTTTGGGTGAATCTCTAAAAAATATAAAAATAAAAACACTTATAATGTATGGAGAGAATGATTTAAAATATAAATTTATTTCAAAAGAAATGTCTGAAATAATAGAAAATTCTGAATTAAGTGAAGTTCCAAAATCAGGTCATAATATAATATTAGAAAACCCAATCTACATATCTCAAAAAATTAAAAAATTTATTTTAGGAGAAATTTAATGAATATTAAATGGGAACAAAATGGTCAATATGAAGATATTCTTGTTGATTATTATGAAGGTATTACCAAGATAACAATTAATAGACCAGAAGTGAGAAATGCATTTAGACCTCAAACAATAACGGAACTTACTCAAGCTTTTAAAAAAGCTGCTGAAGATGATAATACTGGTGTAGTTTTATTTAGAGGAGCTGGAGATAAAGCATTTTGCTCAGGTGGTGACCAAAAAGTAAGAGGACATGGTGGATATAATGATGAAAGTGGAAATCCATCATTAAGTGTTCTTCCTCTACAAAGATTTATAAGATATATGCCAAAACCTGTTATAGCTCTAGTAAGTGGATATGCTATTGGAGGAGGGCATGTCTTACAAGTAATTTGTGATTTAACCATTGCATCAACGAATGCAATTTTTGGTCAAACTGGTCCTAAAGTAGGATCATTTGATGCTGGTTTTGGTAGTTCAGAGCTAGCAAGATTAGTTGGAACTAAAAAAGCTAAAGAAATTTGGTTTTTATGTGATCAATATAATTCTGAAGAAGCTTTAAATATGGGACTTATTAATAAAATTGTTGATTATGATGAATTAGAGCTCGAAGGTATAAAATGGTCAAAAAAAATCCTAGAACATAGTCCTACCGCAATAAGATTCTTGAAAAATACTTTTATAGCTGAATCTGATGGGTTAGCTGGCTTACAAAATATGGCAGGAGATATAACTATGATGTACTACATGACAGAAGAGGCAAAAGAAGGGAAGAATGCATTTAATGAAAAAAGGAAGCCTGATTTTTCTAAATTTCCAAAACCTCCATTTCACGGTTAATAAAAAATAATTTTGAAGAAAAAAATAAACTCAATATTAGTAGCGTTTAGATTAAGAACTTTACCTGCAGTTTTAGGACCTTTATTTATATCTATATCTATAATTATTACAAATGATTTTAATTTATTTAAAGTTGCTTTAATTATTTTTATTGGAATTCTTCTTCAAATATTAGTAAATTTAATAAATGATTTAGAAGATGCAAAAAAAGGTATTGATAATAAAAATAGGGTAGGCCCTTTAAGAGCTACTCAATCAGGCTTACTAACAAAATATGAAATAAAACTTCTAATTTATTTCATATTAATTCTATGTTTAGTTCTAGGAATGATAGCATTTTTTATATCTGGAATATTTATAATTATAATGGGACTTATACTTTTATTTTTAGCTTATACATATACAGGAGGGCCAAAACCTTACGGATATATGGGATTAGGAGAGATTGCTGTACTGATAGTATTTGGTCCATTTACAGTACTAGGTTCATTATATCTATTTTCAATACACCCTACTTATGAAAAGATTTTAATATCAGTCATACCTGGACTATCAGCAAGTCTTATAATATTAGTAAATAATATAAGGGATCTGGATAATGATAAAAAAGGTGGCAAAAATACAATAGCTGTAAAACTTGGTGAAATAAAATCAAGGTATTTATTTGTTGGAATACTATTTTTAATTTTTATTATTTTAATATCCTTAACTTTTATATTACAAAATTTATTAATATTAATTCCAGCTTTTATAATGTGGTATTTTTTTCCTATAAAAGATATTGGGTTTAATAAAAAAAAATTTATTTTTATGTCTTTTGATATAGAAAAGTCAAAAAAATTAGGTGAGTTAAATATAACTTTAATTAAGACTGTAAAATCTCACTTTAATCTATGTATGATCTTATCTATTTCAATAATAATATGGCCATATATAGCTGAAATTTTAAGTAGTTAATCAAATGGAAAATAAAGTACAATATAGTCACTACAGAATACCTTTAGATAAACAAATAGAAAATTCTAATTATATTTATACCTTTCAAGATTATATCTTTATAAAAGTAATAAATAAAAATAAAGAACAAATTTTAGAAGTCTCTCCTTTACCAAAATTTAGTGAAGAAAAAATAGAGAGTATAATAAAAATCTTTAAAGATAAAGATTATAAATATAGAGATGATTTTCCAAGTCTAGATTATGGAATATCTCAATTAAACCAAAGCTTTAAAAAAATTGATGATATTAAAACTGTAATGCTATTAGGAAATAGTAATAAATTAGAAGAAGAAATAAATAATTATATAAAATTTGGATATAAATCATTCAAAATTAAATTCACAAAATATGACTTTAAGTATAAATATAAAATTTTAGATAAACTTATAAATAATTATAAAATAAGAGCAGATTTTAATAACGAATTTTCTATTCTTGAAGCACAAAGATTCTTAGATAAGAATAGAAATATAAAATTTGAATTTATTGAAGGATTATTAAAAAGTAAAAAAATAAAAAATTACTTAAAGATTAATAGACATAACCAAAAAATTTCAATCGATATTACAAATGATAATTTGAATGAAATACAAGAAGTAATTCAAAATAATTGTATTGATTATGTTGCAATAAAACCTAAGTTATTAGGAAATTATAAAAAAACAAAAATATTAATAGATATATTGCATAAAGCTAATATAAAAAGTTATATTAGTTCTTCTTTTGAAACTCAAATAGGATTTTATAAAACTATTACTTTGGCAAAATATATTGATGAAATATATAAAAAGAAAATTTCACATGGTCTTAGTACTTCAAAATATCTTAATAATAAAATTAACAATGGAATACTATTTAAGAAAGAAAAAGTTTCTTGTGAGTATAAAAAAATAAATTTTGATAACTTAAAAAATTATCAAGTTACATTCTGGGAAGATATAAAAAATAAATCATTATTGGAAATTATTAAAAATGAGAAATAGCTGGATAGAAAATAAACTAGGAAAAGATAATTTTATATACAGTGAAGTAGAAGAGCTAACTTTTGATGATTTTTATGAATTGATTCAATCATATGCATATACTTCATCTAATCACATAAAAAAGAATGAAAAAATTTGTTTTATGTCTAAAAATATTTTACATTATGCTGTTTTTGTAAATTTAATTCCTATGTTAGGTGGAATTTTTGTTCCTTTAAATCCGAATAGTCCCAAAGAAGAAATATTAAATAAAATGGATGAAATTAAAAGTAATAAAATCTTTTATGATAAATCATCCGATCTTGATAAAAATAATTTTAAAAATATTGAATTAATAGAAATCATTAAGAGTAACGAAAAAAAGGAAAATATTTATTCTTGGCCAAAAATAAATGAAACTTTTTGTATTTTGTTTACTTCTGGAAGTTCAGGAAAACCAAAGGCTGTAGAGCTTTCCCTTGAAAATATTGAGACCAGCTCTCATATTTCACAGGAAAACTTAAATGTAAAAAATAGTGATATATGGTTACTTTGTATGCCTCCTTACCATGCTGGAGGACTTTCTATTATGTTCAGAAGTTTGATATATAGAAATAAAATTTATATAGAAAACTCTTTTGATCCTGAAAGAGTTATTAGCCTGATATTAGATAAAAAAGTTACTATTATTTCATTAGTACCTACAATGTTATTCAAAATAATAAAACTAATGGAAAATAAAAATATCAAAGTTCCCAAAGAATTTAATTTTATTTTATGTGGAGGAGCAAGTGTTCCTAATAACTTAATTTCTCAAGCAAAAAAAATTGGTATATTAGTTGTTCCTACATATGGAATGACTGAGACATCATCTCAAATTGCGACAGCTTCTCCTTTAGATAAATTTAGACCTGATTCATCAGTGGGAAAAGTACTAAACGATATAAATATTAAATTTAATAAAAATAATGAAATACTAGTACAAAGCAAAGTTGTTGCAAAATATTATAATAATAAAATATGCTCTAGTTGGCTTTATACTGGAGATACAGGGTATCTAGATAATGAAAATTATTTATATATAACTGGTAGGGTAGACGATCTTATAATTTCAGGGGGAGAAAATATAAATCCTTTAGAAATAGAACAAATCATTAATACTATAGATTATGTTGAAGAGTCTGTAGTAGTTGGAATTAAAGATGCATATTGGGGAGAAATATTGAGTGTAGTTTTATTTGCAAGAAAAAAAATTTCTATTGATGAAATTAAAAAACATTTAAGTGCTCTAGATAAATATAAAATACCAAAAAAAATATTTTTTTATCATACTTCTTTGCCAAAGCTGGATAATGGTAAATATAATAAAAAAGTAATTAGAGAATATATTAATGAAAATTCTTAATAATTTATACTCTTTTTATAAATCATCACCCATGACAGCAATCCTAATGATTGCAAATATTTTTATGTATTTAATTCAAGAGATATCTGGTGGTTCTAAATCTACTGTTAATCTATGTAGGCTTGGAGCTAAATGTGATTTTTTGATATCTCAGGGTGAATATTGGAGATTTATAAGTGCAACTTTTCTACATATAGGATTTATTCATATTTTACTAAATTTAGTTGGTCTATATATTTTTGGAAGACTTGTGGAAAAAGAATTTTCAAGAAATAAATATTTAGCTATTTATTTCTTTTGTGGATTTTCTGCTACTGTTTTTTCTTATTGGTCTGGTTCAGCATTCATGGATAAAGATAATATTGCTAACATTACGGTATTAACCTGTGTTGAAGGACTTGGAGCTATTGGGGCTGGAGCAAGTGGGGCAATATTTGGATTACTAGGTTGTTATGCTTCATACTTATTAGTGAATAGAAGTGTCTTAGGCAAACATGGGAAAGAATCATTAATATCTATTGGTGTTTTAATATTTATTAATGTAGCTTACGGATCTTATGGGGGAGATGTTGATCAAATAGCTCATATTGCAGGGTTAATATGTGGTTTTGCTATAGGATGGTTGCTAAGTCCTGCGAAGCAATTACTTGTATTACCTGATCAGTTATATGAAAAATCTATAATAGTTACTATAAAACGAAATAATTTATCTCTATTGTTTATTGTTAGCTTCTTATTTTTAATTATAATTATCTTCATGGCTGATTATCAAAGAACACAATACTTATTAGAATTATCACAATTATGCAGATTGGAAGAATGGTATACGATCAAATAGACATTGTAAATAAACTGATAGAATCTATAAATATTAGTGGAAATAGTGTAACTAACTCAAGAAGAAGAATCATAGCAGAAATAGTAAGGAAAGAAGGATTATTCACTTCAGAAGAACTTGCAAAATCTTTACCTAATATTGGCAGGGCAACTGTCTATAGAACACTTAGATTATTGTATGAACAAGGTAGTGTATGTAGAATAAACATCGTTGATGATCATAGTTACTATACTTTATCATCATCTGATCATCACCATCATACTGTATGTAAAAAATGTAACAAAATCGATGAAATTAATTTAATTGGATTAGAAAAATCAATTAAACAATTTGAAAAAAATATTAATAGTGAAATCTTGTCTCATAATTTAGAAATTTATATTATATGTAGTGATTGCGCTTAATCAAAATAAATTCTTTCCGTATTTATGAGCTATCACTCTTAACATATACAAAATAAATATTGATATAAATATAAATACTATTAATGTAGGATCAAATTTATTTACTGACAATCCTATAGAAGTACCAGCAGCTGGGATATGTTCAGTATCTGAAATACTCATTAAAAGTAAACATAAAGTTAGAGATATCCCTGAAAAAATATGAAAGTCCTTATCATTTATTGTAATAAAAAGTTCTTGGCTAAATACTGAAAAAATAAAATATAAAAAAAGAAAAGATACAATTGCGATAAAGTTACCACCTATAAGACTTTTAAAATTATTTTGCTTATTTTTTGGGTGTAAAAATACTAAAGCAACGCTGGAACCGATAGCTGCATTTATAACATTATTAGAAAAAGATTCTCCAATCAAAATTATTAATGTAATAGCTAATCCTGCAATAATAGACTGAATAAAATGATATTTAGTTATTGAAAATTTTAACTTCAAAATGGATAATTTTTCTATCTAGAGTTTAGCACTATTTGATAATAACACTATTCGAAAAATATATCTTAGAATTTCTAGATATTTCGAGAAATTTATAATGGTGGAGACGGGGAGGAGTTGAACCCCCCGTCCAAGAAATTTATTCCTTAAGCTTCTACAGGCTTAGACGATAATTAATTTTCGTCAATAAAGGCGTTATCGACAAACCAACTATTATTGCTTAGCCAGAAAAGTATTTGCAAAATTACTCTAGCAATAACTTTGCTCAGCTTAGGTATATCGTCGCTCTTTAGTACCACCCTAAGCAAAGATACTAAAGAACGTCACCGCTATTTAATTAAGCAGCGAGAGCGTATTTTTGATCGCCAATCATTATTTTGCCATTTCATACGTGGTATGACAACACGACCTGCGACTTAAAGATCCATTCCCTGTCGAACCCACTCGTCCCCATATTACTAGTTAAGCTTATCTTATTTATTTTTATTTTTCAAAATTCTTGAAATATCTCTATTAGAATCTTTCTCTTTAATTGAAGCTCTTTTATCAAATTTCTTTTTTCCTCTTGCAAGAGCTATTTCTATCTTAACTAGATTTCTTTTCATATATACAGCTAATGGGATAATAGTTAGTCCTTGTTGTGACTTAGCTCCTCCGAGTCTGTTTATTTGTTTTTTATGCAATAAAAGCTTTCTTTCTCTTATTGGATCATACATTGCAGAAGAAGAATCAAACTTATATTCAGCAACGTGACAACCAATTAACCAAGCTTCTCCTTTATTTATAATTACTCTAGATTCTGAAATAGAAAGATTACTATTTCTAATAGATTTTATTTCAGGTCCATTAAGAACTATGCCTGCTTCAAATTTATCTAGAATTTCATAATCATAGTACGCTTTTCTGTTTTTAGCTAAAGGCATGGTATTAATTTAAAATTTCAAAATTTAATTGTTCTATTGCTGCTTCTACTTGAGTATCATAAAAATCTACATCCTTTGACTTAGCCTCTGGAAGAGAAATTTCTACGTCAGGTAATATTCCAATATCATGTATAGCTCTTCCATTTGGAGTAAACCAATGAGCATTTGTTAAAAACATTCCACCTCCATTAGATAAGCTTCTAACTAAGCTCACACTTCCTTTTCCGTAAGTTTTATCTCCTATTACAACACTTCTTCCATAATCTTGTAAAGCACCTGCCATAACTTCAGATCCACTGGCAGAATTAGCATTTACTAAAGTAACCATAGGAATATCAGAAAATTTTCCTACTTCTCCATTGACATTCCATAAAGTCTTCTTTCCATTTGCATCAATTTCAAATGTAATCACGCCTGATTTAATAAAGAGGCTAGTTGCATCGACAGCTGATCCTAATAAACCTCCAGGGTTATTTCTTAAATCTAATATAATTCCTTGAGATTTATCAATAGAAATAGCTTCATCAATCGCAAGGGATAATTCTTTTGGTGTAGATTCTGTATATTGATTAATTCTGATTTTTGCATAATTTGTTTCAGGTATAAGATCTTTTTTAACACTATCTTGTTCAATTTTTGCTCTTATAACTTCAATTTCCAAAGGATCAAATTCTCCTAATCTTTCAATAGTTAGAAGTACCGATGATCCTTCAGGACCTCTAATCAAATTAATAGCTTCATTAAGAGACATTCCAATAATACTTTCTCCATCTACTTTGATTATTTTATCCCCACCTTTGATACCTACTTTTTCTGCTGGACCACCTGAAATAGGGGATACAATAACTACTGATGATTGATCATTAGCCATATCTACATATGCACCTATACCTTGATATGAACCAGTTAAATCAGAGCTAGAAATTTTCCATTGTTCAGGTGTAATATATGTTGAATGTTTATCATCCAAGCTTCTAATTAAGGACGTTATTGTATCATCAGTTATTTTTTCGTTATTAATTTTTTCTTTGTCAAAATAAGAATCATTAATAAAACTGTAAGCTTCCCAAAATGACCTTAAATTATCAGGTATAGATTTAGGCCTTGAAACTTCTTCAAAAACAGTTTCCTTACCGTTAGTAATTGTTTGTTTATCTTGTGTAAGTAAAACATTTACAAAATACCCAACACCAAAAAATATTATACACAAAAGTATCAAAGCTAATATATTTTTATATTTTAGAAAAAGTAATTTCATAATAATTAGTTATTTATTTTAATTATAAGTCATTCGTGAAAGAATCCGTTAGAAAATTCTAAACAGATTGAATTTTACGAAACTTAATTTTCTTATATTTAAAAACTAATAATTATTGAATCATCTATAATATTTAATAAATTTTTAAAATATAGGAGATAAAAAATGCCAAAATATTTAATTGAAAGAGATATTCCTGGAGCAGGAGATAGAAAAGATAATTCTGGAGCTACAGCTTCTAATAAAGTTTTAAAAGAAATGAATGATGAAGGAAAAAATATCCATTGGCAACATAGTTACACAACAAATGATAAAATTTATTGTGTTTATATTGCTGATAATTCTGAACTAGTTAAAGAACATGCTAGAAGATTAGGAGCTCCTGCCGATAGGGTTGAAGAAATAAAAACTATAAGTGATCCTACAACAGGAGAATAAATATAAAAAATATAGATTTTATAAGTTAAACATGAGTTAAATAATTTATAATTAATTAAATATGAAGATTTTTAATATTTTTATTTTAATTATTTTTTCTTTTATACTAATAAGTTGCGGATCAAGTACATCTGAACAGATCGAAACAAATAATAATTCAACTGAAATAACAACTAAATCAAATGATAAAATAATTCAGTCTGTTACTCCAGAACCTATTGCAACTGAAATTACCTTAAAAACTAGTAAAAGATCTTCTTCTTCAAGAAACAAGTCTTCAGCGAGCCAAATAAAATCAACCCCTATATCAATTACTGTTTTACCAACTTCTTCAGGAGCAAATAAATCTTCACCTACTGATAAAAGCCAGTCATATAATTACAAACCTACATTTGTTTCTACAGCTACACCTAGTATAGTCACCACTTTACCCACTAGTGTAGCAATTCCTATTTCAACAATTATACCAATTCCAGATCCAATTCCAGATCTAATTCCAACACCTACACCATTACCAAAACCTGAAAAAATAACAACTACAGAAAGTCTTTGTGAAGATAGAAAAGATTATGTTTATTGTACTTCTTCTGAAGCTATAGTAGCTCCTTTTACACAACTTGATTGGGAGTCGGGATGGGGAGTTGAAAAAGGATATTCTCCTGAAGTATTTTGTGCTTCAGATTTACAAGAAACTGTATGTCCTGCAGTAACTTCATCTTTATTAGCAGCTATGATTGAATGGGGAAGTTATGAGCCTGTTGAATATTGGGTTTTAGGGACTGAAAAAGAAGCCGCTAGTAAATTAACTAATATAAATTGTGAAAGAAGAGAAAATCGTAATCAACAGAGTATGGATGACTGTTTAGGCAGACACGGTCCTGATAGTGGTGGACTTGATTTCTATAGACGAATAGGAGAAGAAGGTATAGAGAACAATTTTGGAAGTGCGTCTGCAGCTCACATGGGACATGATGAGTGGGGATTTCACTTTTTTGGATCATCAATACCATTCGGATTTACAGATTTATTTCAACCAATTGAAGCTGGAACGGATCAAAGAATATTCTTCCATGAATATTTCCATGCAATCCAGAGCTCCCATATGGGAGTAGGTGAAAAAAGAACAAGTTTAAAGGGCCCTGATTGGTTCTATGAAGGTGGAGCTGAATATATGGGTCAAATTAAGTATCAAAAAGCAATCGATACTAATTTATTAAAACCTATATATGGATCAGAACCAAACGTATTAAGAGATAATATGGAAGATAAAATGCTTAGTGCTCTTGATAAACTTTCCAATAATTGTCCTGGAAGTAAGTTACAAGACATAAATTATGAAAATAGTTGTGACATTCTCTATGATCTTGGAACTTGGGCATTGGCTTATTTGGCTCAAGTTTACGGAAAAGATTTGTTGCTTGAATCTTTTTACAAGAATTTGACTGAAAAACCAAACTGGGAGGTAGCGTTTAAAGATACCTTTGGAATTTCATTAGAAAAATTTTACGAAGATTTTGATAAATTTTTAAAACTGCAGGGATCAGATTATGATTTGTTTCATGATATCTTAGGAAACATGGAATACAGGATATTTTAGAGAAATCGCTAAAAATAAAAATACTAGCGAAATTAAAGATTGCTTCTAGCTTAAAATAATTACATTTATCCAAAAGGCACTTATTACTTTTTCTAGCTATTCCTTCTATATTTTTCTATTATGTCTAAATTAGGTTCTATTCCAAGACCTGGCCCATTAGGAATTAAAATTTTTCCATTTTGATCAATATTACTTACTCCGCCATAAAGGTCTGCTTTTAAATCAATATATAATCTCTCTATTTCACTTTCTGGCGTTAATGCTCCAATTACTTGAAGACTAGCAACAAACCCTGGACCAAAGTATGGTGAGTGAGGTACCACTCTGCAATTATTCTTTTTTAAAGTAGAAATTTTAATCATTTCAGATATACCTCCTACTTTCGTAACACTTGGTTGTAAAATATCAGCTGCTTTATTAGATATCATTTGTTCAAATTGATATGAAGTGCATGCGTTTTCTCCAGAAGCTATTGTAAATCCTTGTTCCCTCAATTTAGAAAGGCCGGAATAATTTTCTGGTGGCCATATTGGCTCCTCTAACCAATATAATTTTGCTTCTTTTAATGTGTTTTTAATTTCTTCCATATGCTCTTCAGACCAAACACAATTTACATCAACCATGAGTGCTGTATCTCCAATTGCAGTTCTGCTAGCTTGAATAGGTGCCATGGTATTTTCATGGAGCTTAATAATTTCATAGCCTTCATTTTTGGCTTTTAAAGATACTTTTGATGTAGCTTCTGAATCATCATACAAAAATAAGCTTGCATATGCTGTAAGAGATTCAATTTTTAAACCTCCGAGCAGCTCTGCTATAGATTTATTTTCAGCTTTTCCTAATATATCCCAAAGTGCAATATCTATTCCTGATAGTGCAAACATGGTTATGCCATAACGCCCAAATAGATGAAGTTTTAATTGAAGTTCTTTATTAATTAATTCTATATCGTTTCTACTTTCAATATTTTTTCCAATTAACTGAGGAATAATCATAGAATCTAATGCTGCTTTAGTTGTTTCAATTGATAAGTAACCAAAAGATTCTCCCCAACCAACTATACCCTTATCAGTTTCTATTCTAATCAGAAGAGAATTCAAAATATTTTTATCGGCTATAACAAATGAAGATTCAGGGCCTGGATTTTCAAAAGGCAACCCTATAGTTATTGTATCTATTTTGGTAATTTTCATATCATTCCTTTTTAATTTTCATTAGATTAAAAAAATAGTTATGATCTCTTTGTATCAATAATTTTTAGTTGAAGAAGTAACATCTAGTGCTAGATTTCTATGAAAAATATAGGATATCAAGTCGACATGTGACACAAAAGGGAAATAATGCAGAGCCAAAAAAGGTTCAGCTTTACATATATATAAAAATATCTTGCTTAGTATAAAATAAAGGATATTTTAGAGATATTGCTAATTTTTAATAGCTAACTGATCTTCTTTTTCATGAAGATAGTTTGCGAAACCTTTAACCCAATCATCATTATCATTTAAACTTGGTATTAGCTTAACATATTCACCACCGTTTTTTTCAAAATCTTCATGATTCTCAACAGCAATTTCTTCGAGAGTTTCAAGACAATCTGCTGTAAATGAAGGACATGCTACAGAAACTTTCTTTATACCTTTTTCAGATAAATCTTCAAGAACATCAACAATATTAGGTTGAATCCATTTTTCAGGACCAAAAGTACTTTGATAACAAACCTTAAAAGGCTTATCAGGATCAATAATTTCTGCAAGCTTCATTATAGTTTTAACACAATGTGATTTATAACAAAATTCATTATTTTCAGATGTCTTTTCGCAGCAATTTTCTATTTTTTGGCAATGAGAAGTTGAAAGGTCAGCTTTTGTAAGGTGCCTAACAGGAAGACCATGAAAGCTAAAAAGTAAATATTCGCTATTTTTATATTCTTCAGATTCTGTGATACTTTTAGCTAATGATTTCAAATAAAATTCTTCATTATAAAAATGTTCTATTTTAACTAATTCAGGATAATAATTTTCTTCTTTTAAAACTCTTTCTATTTCAGTAAAAGTAGAACCTGATGTTGCTTCGGCATATTGAGGAAACATAGAAACTAAGAAAAGTTTTTCCGTACCATTTTCTTTTAATTTTTTTATTGCACTGTGAATGGAAGGATTACCGTATCTCATACCTATTTCAATATTACCATTAGTAAATTTCTTAAGTTTATTTGAAAATTTAATAGTATTTACTAGCAATGGAGAACCTTCTTTAGTCCAAATACCTTGATATTTATGTTGTATTTTTGCAGGTCTAAATGGAACAACTATCAAGTTTACTATTGACCATCTAAGGACAGAAGCTAATTTATTCTTCAAAACATCAAATCCTGAGGATAATTCTGGAGGTCTTGTTGAAGGATAATCAAGCATATCAGGATCAGATAAAAATTCTTTAAGATATTTTCGAAGTGCTGGAATAGTTGGTTCATCAGGTGTACCAGTATTAAGAATTAAATATCCATTTTTCTTTTCAGTAGCCATAGTAATTTTTCTTTCCTAAAAACTGCTATAAAAAGTCCCCTTAAAAAATCATATAAAACAAATCTATTTTTTTAATTATTAAAAATAAGGTTTTATAGGCTATTTTGCAAATCCTAAAAATAAAGATCAAGAAAATTCGGCAACTAAATTTTCACAAGAATTATCAGGAGTAGCTGAAAAATTTCCATTAACTATCATCAGTGATAATTGGATTGACGGAGTCAAAGATAATCCAGAAAGAAAACGTTGGGTAGAATCATTAATAAAATATGGTTTCATAAAAAATAATTAAATTATACATATGTAATATAGCGTACCGCTAGATTTTATATTGATTGTAAGTTTTCAGTAGTGATATTTTACATAACTAATATAGTGCGCAATAAAATATATGGTACTTCTACAATAATAAAAAATTAAAAATTTAGTTACAGCAATTACATTTTGAATTACAAGAATCATTTGTAGAAGGTGGAACATCAAGAGCAGGATTTTTGTCAAAAAACCCCGAAGGGCGAATAGAAAATCCTGTATAAGCAACAGGCATAACTGGCCAATCCTCCAGCCTAGGGATATGATTATGACCAAATGTGTACCAAACAACTAAGTCTTTATCTCTAAGGTCTCTATTGGCTGTCATCCATTTTGGCAAACCATCTCCTCCAGAATGCTGTTGAGGATAAAGACCTGCAGCATACATTTCATCTTTATTAAATGGAGTTACCCATAAATGACCATTCATAAAACCTGCTCTTTTCATTACTACAGAGTCTTTACTGAAAAAAGGAAGTATATTTTCTCCAGGAGATATCTTGTAACTTACAGGTTCTCCCATATAATTTTTGCTTGAATGATTTGTTACTGTCCAATATCTTGCTGCAAAAGGATCTATTACTCTAGTTCCATTTTTTTCATTTTCAATTAATGTTTTCTTACTAGAAAAAGCATTTCCATGCTGATTTTCTTTACTAATCGGATCTCTTACAGTATCAACTTCATACACAGAGTTTTGAATCCCATCAACCATCATATCTAGCCTGACATTAAAAAAATGTTGATGGTTGTGAGCCACTACTTGTGGAGCTACTAATGTTCCGTTTTTAGGCTTAACACCTTTTGGGACTGCTGATGAATTTACAATTCCTGTAAGTTTAACTTCATAATCAATTCCACCGTCCTGATAAAAATACCAGAAAAATCCATATTCATAGTTCCCTACGGTTACTATAGAAGATATAACAAGTCTTCTTGATCTTCTTGTCTCTGATTCACCCGTTCTTGTATCAGTATGCTTCCATAGAATCCCGTAGTCTTCTTCATGCATACAAATAGCATTTTTAAGTGAAATAGCTTCACCTATATTATCAAATAAAGCTACATCAAAATATTTTATTTCTCCTAGGCAGTCACAACCTAATTCTAGTGAGTTTACACATTTTCCTATTCCCACTTCACCTGCATCAAATACTTGCTTTTTATAATGATCGTTGGTGGGATCTCCATATGGAACAATCATCTCAGAAAGAGCAGCTCGATAAATTATTGGCCTTACTTTTCCAGAATCTTCATATCCTACTGTATGAATAACTAATCCTTCTCTTTTTGTATAACCAATTCTAAGACTCCATTTTTGCCAACTTACTTTATTGCCTTTAACTATAAAACTAGGTCCTTCAGGCTGAGTAATTTCAATAGGTTTAAGATCTGTTCTAAACTCTTTTTGATATTTAGTAGAATAATTAGCATCATCAGGAGGTATCTCAACAATACCAAAATCTTGAATTTCTAATATTTTATTTTTATTTAAATCAAGTATTATTGAAAGTCCTTCAACTGGTCTAGCATAAGCATTATCTTCTGGTTCTCTCCTTATCCAACATCTTCCTAAAGCTAACCTTTTTCCTTCTTCTTCACTATTACCAAAATTTGCTATTGGCCACGGATCAATCATTAATAAACTTGGATCAGTAATTCCTCTTTTATTTAATACTTCTATAAGTTTTGGATCTTCTTTCATCTTAGCTTCCCATTGATTGAAATCCATATCAATATCACCAAACATGAAAGCTGGTTGGGCATTTAAAATTTCTTTACAATTTAGAATTTTTTCCTGATCAATAGAGATGTTTAATTCATACATTTTTTCTTTTTTGTAATTGAGTACGACAACGAATGCATCACGTGAGAAATGATCTCCAGATTTATAGGAAAGCACTATTTCTTTTAAAGGTTCAATTAGCATAATAGTTTCAAAAAGTAGCTCTTTACCTAGATTAGATTTAGTTTTTACAATCTTACTGGCAATATTAATTTCTTCAAAAGTAAGCGGATCTAAAGGATGAGGATAAGAGTTTAAAATTTTACCTTGTAATTTTTTATCTGAAAGCATAAGCTACCTTAATATTAGTTATAAATAATGAATTTTATATAAGTATATACTTTTTTTAATTTTTAACTATTTGAGAAGCATTTAGGAGTGAACTCCTAAGTTCATTTAATCCTGTACCAACCTTTGCAGATGTAGTAATTTGTGCTAAATAGCTTTCATCTAATTCTAAATATTCTAAAGGTTTTTCAATAAGATCTATTTTATTTTTTATTAATATTTTAGGAACTTTATTAAGTCCTAATTCAAATAAAATATTATCAACTGTTTCTATCTTTTCATTGAAATCTTCTGCTGAATAATCAACAACATGTAATAATATATCTGCATTTATAGCTTCTTCTAATGTTGATTTAAAAGACTCAACTAAAATTGTTGGAAGTTTATTTATAAAACCTACTGTATCTGAAATTGTAGAATATATTTCTTCATCTAAGAAAATCTTTCTCGTGGTAGTATCCAAAGTAGAAAATAATTGATTTTTCGATAAAATATTAGATTTAACGAGCTTATTAAAAATTAAACTTTTTCCAGAATTTGTATATCCGACTAAGGATAAATTAATAATATTATTATTCATTCTTTTAGTTCTTTGAGAAGTTCTTGTAGATTCTACTTTTTTCATTCCAGCTTTAATTCTTTTTATTTTTCCTCTTATAAGCCTTCTATCTGTTTCTATTTGAGTTTCACCAGGACCTCTTGTCCCTATTCCTCCTCCTAATCTCTCAAGATGAGACCATTGTCCAGCTAATCTAGGAAGTAAATATTCAGATTGAGCTAATTCAACCTGTAATTTCCCCTCATGAGTCTGAGCTCTTTTAGAAAATATATCTAGAATTAAAGCTGTACGATCAATAACTTTAATTCCAAGTTTGTTTTCTAAAACTTTTTGAGTACTTGGATTTAACTCATCATCAAAAATACAAACTTCAATTTCATGAATTTTAATATACTCTTTAATTTCAGAAATTTTTCCTAAACCAATATATGTATTTTGAGGTTTTTGTAATAGTTGATAAATTTCGTAAATTGGATCTGCACCAGCTGAAATACTTAAATTATTAAGTTCTGATAAAGACTCTTTTAACTTTTTAATTGAAGACTTACCTTTTATTGCACAGGCAACAAGTAATGCTTTTTCTTTTTTTATTTTAGTTTTATGTAATTTCAAATTATTTTAAATTTAATTTAGACAACCTTTTTAACCCTTCGTCAATTTGATCATCTGGGATAGTTAGAGATAATCTTACATATACTTCTCCTGCTTTACCATATCCATTACCAGGAGTAACTACAACATTTGCTTCTTCTAATAATTTTTCAGTAAAAGAAGCTGATGTAAAACCTTCTGGTACTTTTGTCCAAATATATAATGTTGCTTTAGGAGCGTTTGCATCAAGTCCAATTTCATTAAGAGTTGAGACAACTTTATCTCTTCTTTTTTTATAAATATCATTATTTTGATTAATCCAATCTTTTGACAAAGATAAAGCTTCTATACCCATTTCTTGAATTGCCTGAGATAGTCCGGAATCAATATTAGACTTAACTCTCATAAGAGCATTAATTAAATCTGGATTACCTGCTGCACTCCCAACTCTCCAGCCAGTCATATTAGCTGTTTTAGATAATGAATGAAATTCAATACAGATATCCATCGCTCCAGGTACCTGTAATATACTAGGGGCAATGTAGCCATCAAATGTCACTTCTGTATAGCAAGCATCATGCATCAAAGCTATATCAAATTCCTTACAAAATTCTACTGCTTCTTTGAAAAAATCAAGATTAGCTATCGCTCCAGTTGGATTATTTGGATAATTAATCCACATCATTTTGGCTTCTTTAGCAAGTTTTGTATCTATAGAAGTAAAGTCAACTAAAAAGTCATTTTTTTCTAATAAGTCAATAAAAACTGTTTCTCCACCAGCAAACATTGTTCCTATTTCATACACAGGATATGCGGGGTTAGGCACTATAGCTTTATCTCCAGGGTCAATGAAGCAAAGAGGAGCGTGAGCAATACCTTCTTTAGCTCCAATAAGATTGATTATTTCAGTTCCAAAATCTAAATCTACATTAAATCTATTTTTATAAAAATTTGAAACAGCTTGTCTAAACTCAGGTAATCCTTCAGATTCAGGATATTTATGATGAGCAGGATTATCTGATGCTTTTTTTAATCTATCTAACACTTTATTTGGAGTAGGTATATCAGGGTCTCCTATTCCAAAAGATATAACATCAATACCTTGTTCTTTCTTTTTTGCTATTGCTTTAGATATACCTACAAATAGATATGGTGGTAATTCTTTAACTCTTTTTGCTAATTCCATACTAAACTCTCCTATAATATTTAATTTGACCAAACACCTTTAAAAACTTCAACTGAAGGACCTTCAAGCATAGCCATGCCTTTTTTATCCCAAGAAATATTCAAACTACCTCCATCAAGAATGACCTCAACCTCATCGTCAACCAATCCATTATATCTTGAAGCACTAGCAGAAGCTGTAGAACCAGTTCCTGATGATAATGTTTCTCCTGCTCCTCTTTCAAAAATTCTAGCTCTAATTTTTTCTCTTGAAATTATATTTACTATTTCAAAATTTATTCTATTAGGGAAATATTCATGTTTTTCAACAAGAGTTCCTACTTCAACCAATGGAAAATTGTCAACATTTTCATCCATAATACAAACTGCATGAGGATTTCCTACAGAAAGACAAGTTATTTCTAAATTAAAATCTAAGACTTTTAAAGAAAATTTTGGATTATCAGAATCATTCATATTAGGAACATTAATAGGTATTTTACTAGGTATAAAATTTGGAATTCCCATTTCTACTCTAGAAGAAATCACTTTATTTTTAACAATTTTAGGGTAAACAGTTTTTATTCCATCGCCAGTTTCTATTTGTATTGAATCTTTTTTTGGAATAAATATTTCTTCATCAATTATAAATTTAGTAAATAATCTTATCCCATTTCCACTAATTTCAGCTTCGGAACCATCAGGGTTATATATTCTCATACGAATATCAGACTTATCACTTTCAAATACTACAACTATACCATCTGATCCTACTCCAAAAGCTGGTTTGCTCATATCTATAGAAAGTTGATTCCAGTCATAATCTTTATTCCTACCATCAATTGCAATATAGTCATTTCCTGCACCTTGTAGTTTTACGAAGGGTAACATTATTTATCCTCTCTTTTAGATAGCCATTCTGATATTATATTATCTGCTTGACTATAAGAGTTTTCTAAATCAATCCATTTAATTCTTTTATCAGATTTCTTAAACCAATTATCTTGATGTCTCATCAGTTTTCTTGTAGAAAAAAATATTTTTTCTTCTAGTTCCGATACATTTATTCTATTATTTAAAAATTCATTAACTTCTCTGTATCCAATTGACATCATCGGAGGTGAATCAACTTTGATTCCATTTATTAGGTGAGATTTTACTTCTTCGATCCAACCTGAATTTAACATTTTATTTATACGATGTTTTATTAATTCATCATTTTTTTTTCTATTTATATTTATTCCTAAAATTAATGAATCGAGATTATGATCTTTAATCTTATTTTTAGTATCACCTGAAAAACCTGATTCTAACCTTTCTATTGCTCTTATAAATCTTCTAGGATTATTTAAATCAGAAATCCCATCAAGATCAAATTTTTCAGAATATTTCTTAACTACTAAATTTATTCCTAAGTCTAAAATTTCATTTTGAATTGATTCTCTTAATTTTATATTAGGTCTTATTTCAGGAGGATCCCATCCTTCAATTATTCCCCAAATATACTGCCCTGTTCCTCCTACTAATATAGGGATAGAATTTGCATCATTTAGATTATTAATTATTTTTCTTGATTTATCAAGAAACCACTTAAGATTACTTTTATCTTTATAATCTAAAACATCAACCATAAAGTGTTTTACTTTTTTCAGTTCTTCTAAAGATGGTTTTGCTGTGCCAATATTAAATCCTTTATATAAAAGCTTAGAATCACTATTTAATATTGGCAATTTATATTTTATAGCCAATTTTAAAGCTAAATTTGATTTACCTGATGCTGTTGTACCTACGATAGATATTAATCTATTATTTTTCATTTAAATATTATTTATTATATTAGAAAGAATATCTGGATCTAAACTAGCACTACCAATTAATAATCCATCTATATTTTTTTTATTTTTATATTCTTGAAAGTTTTTTTCATTAAGACTTCCCCCATACAGAATTGGAATATTTATATTATTAGATAATTGGGATAAAGTTAGTTTAATTACCTCTAAAACATCTTTAATTTGTAATGTATCTGCAGGTTTACCAGTACCAATAGCCCAAATAGGCTCATAAGCTACTATTAGGTTTTTCCAATCGCTATCTGGTTATAGAGAATTAACTAGTTGTTTAACAATATAATCTTCTACAGCTTTGCTTCCTTTATTTCTAATATTTATATTTTCTCCGACACAAAAGATAGTTTTTAAGTTATTTTTCCAAGAAGATTTAAGTTTTTTATTTAATAATTTATGGTCTTCTGAAAATGTTTCTCTTCTTTCAGAATGCCCAATTAATACATAATCACAAATATCTTTTATTTGAGAGGCAGATATTGAACCTGTCCCCTGTCCTTCATTTCTATAATCTATATCTTGAATACCTAGTTCCATTTCATGAATATTTTTATTAAAGTGCGCGAGTGAAATATTTGATGGACATAAAACAATTTTGCATTTTGAGCTCTTAACTTTATTTTGAAGAGATTTCAAGTATTTTTTACTTTCCTCAAAGGATTTATTCATTTTTAAATTTGCAATTATATAAAATTTATTCATTTTTTAATACTTCAATACCTTCCATATATTTACCCTCAAGTAAGCTTAGAAATGCTCCACCACCAGTTGATATATGAGTAAAAAAATCAGAGGCTTTAAAATAATTTATAGCTGCAACTGTAGATCCTCCTCCTGCTAATTTTATTTTTGAATCTGAATTTATTATTGATTGAATTAAGATTTTTGTTCCATTTTGAAATTTTTCATATTCATAAATACCAGGAGGTCCATTCCAAATTATCTTGTCTGAATTTAGTACTTTTTTTGTTATTTCATTCATAGAATTAGGAGCTATATCGTAAATATTATCTTCATCTGTAATTTGAGTAGAATGAAGAAAAACAGCTTCAGATTTTATTGATTTACTACAAATTAAATGCTCAGGAATATATATTTTATTATTTAGTTTCAAAAGAATTTTAGCAAATTCTATTTCTTCTTTATAAATAGATTCATCTTTTTGAATAATTTTTTTAGAAGCTATTAAAAAGGGTCTAATCATTCCTCCTGTAATAATAATGTCTTTAAAAGACTTTGATAAATTTTCAATAATTGGAATTTTATCTTTAATTTTTGATCCACCTAAAATAGCAATAGATTTATCAGAATTATAATTTAAACATTCAATAATATTAGTTATTTCTTTTTCAACTAAAATTCCTCCATATGAAGGAATTTGTTTTGATATGCCTGTTATAGAAGCGTGATTTCTATGAATAGTACCAAATCCATCATTAATATAAATATCAGAAAAACTAGATAAAAAATTTATAAAATCTTTATTACTTTGTTCTTCTCCAGGATTAAATCTTAAGTTATCTAACATAAACAAAGTTCCATAGGGATAATTATTTATAATTTTTTTTATATTTTTCTGATCTTCATATCTAATAAAAATAATTCTTCTTTTAATTTTTTCTTCAATTATTTTTATTAATTTAATAAAAGAAAATTTTTCATTAAATTTTCCTAATGGTCTACCTATGTGAGAAATTATTATAACTTTAGCTGATTGATCTAATAAAAAATCTATACTAGGTATACTTTCTATTATTCTAGTATCATCTAAAATTTCACCTTTTTCCGAAAGTGGAATATTAAGATCAAGTCTTAGTAAACAATTTTTATTCTTAAAATTTTGAGAAACAATACTTTTTATATTTATCATGATTAAATATGTTTAATTTTTTCAAAAATAGCAGTTATTTGATCTTCAGAAAAATCTAAATCCTTAAGTGTTTTGTAACCTTTTTCTTTAAATTTTTCCGCAGTATTTATAGATAAAGTAATAGTATCTAATTCTAGACACAATTCTTTAATATTAGTTATTTTTTTGGGGTCTATAACTCTATCTAAATAAATTTCTCCAATTTTTCTTTTTTGTGTTGGATTTCCATTTTCAAAAACATATATAACTGGTAATGGTTTATTTTTAGATAATATACCTCCAAATTGAGCAGAGTCTTTAGGAGAATCTTGATTTAAAAATTCAACATCTTTTCGTATTTTTTCATAAATCATTAAGTTATTAGCTAAATTTCTCAAATTATTTGTTTCATTTTTTATTAATTTTGAAGGTAGAACCATTGAGTTTGATAATAAAGATCCATATTTATTTCTGATAATAGAAAAGTAATCATCTGTTTTTGTTATTGGTAACTCTTGAAGACTTAACTCAAAATTTTCAGTCTCACAAATTTCAATTATCCTATTATCAAAATTAGATATCAAATCTAATAAAATTTTATGATCATCAAAATAATCTGAAATATTTAACAATACTGACCTTGAAAGAGCTTGAAATCCATCTCCCACATTTATAGCTTGAGCTGGTCCATATTTCCACCATAAAGATTCCTTATTTAGCCTTTCTGTATTACCATTTCTTACATCTTCATGTACTTCGAATGAAGCATTTAGTAGTTCAATAGCAGTCGAAACTTGTACTGAAATATTTTCATTTATTTTTAAATGATTAGAAAATATTTCAGAAATAGATCCATAGGGAAATTCATACTTGATGGATTGTTCATGGTTATCGTCTATTCCAAAATGATATTGCATCATTTTATACAATCCTAAATTATCTTTAGTTAGGATATTTTCTAAATTATTCAAAAAATTTTTCATTTATTTAATTGTTTATAGTTTCTTTAATCTTATCTAATGTAATTGGACCTTGTCTTAAGATATCAATGGATTCATTTTTGTCGATCTTTATTACTGTTGAAGAATGAGTTTCTTTACCACAATCTATATCTACTATTGTAGACACAGTTTTCTTAAAAGTAGATATAATTTCTAATATATTTTTAGAAGGAGGAATATTACTAATATTAGCTGATGTTCCAGTGATAGGCTTTCCTAATTTCTCAATAATTGTTTTTGTAAAATAATGATTTGGAACTCTAAATCCTATAAATCCTGAGCCATTATTTAATTCTTTAGGTAATAAATCATTTACTGGTAAAACAATCGTAAGAGGCCCAGGCCAAAAAGTTTCAGAAAGTTTTTGTAATTTTGATGAAGAAATATCACAAAATCTTTCTATATCGCTTAGGCCAGATATTAACAAAGGTATAGGTTTATTAGCTTCTCTATTTTTAATTGTAAATAAATTTTCTATCGCTTTATTGCTGTCAGCAACCACAGAAAGTGAGTAAAAAGTATCAGTTGGAAGAATACAAACTTTCTCTTTATTAAGTTCTAATAAAACTTTATCTATTAATATATTTTGATTTTTAATCTTCAAATTTTAAAAAAATAACATTATGCTTAAATCTTAATAGAAAAAAATAATTCTGGATATAATTTGAAGCAAGATACTATAGTAATTTTTGATTATGGCTCACAATATACAAGATTAATTTCAAGAAGACTTAGAGAGTTAAGTATTTTTTGTGATTTAGTAAGTCCCAGTATAGACGAAAGTTTTTTTAAAGATAGAAATATTAAAGGTTTCATACTATCAGGGGGTCCCAATAGCGTATTTGATAAAAACTCACCTAAATTTCCATCTTGGATTAAAAAAAAGAATCTACCTATTTTAGGAATTTGTTATGGAATGCAACTATTAGCAAATGAATCCAAAGGTAAGGTAGAAAAAACAGACAAAAGAGAATATGGAAATGCAGAACTTACAATTAACAGTAACTCTTTGATTTTTAAAAATATTCCTAAAAAAAATAATGTTTGGATGAGTCATGGGGACAAAATAATTAATCTACCTCCTAATTTTAAAATTATAGCTAAAACTAAAAATTCTTTTTGTGCAGCTTTTGAACATCAAAATATTTTAGGAGTTCAGTTTCATCCAGAAGTTGATAATACAGAATATGGCAATCAAATTCTTAGTAACTTTGCACTAGAAATTTGTAAAACATCAAACAAATGGACTACAAAAAACTTTATTGAAACATCATTAAAAAATATAAAAGATCAAGTTGGTAATAATAATGTAATTTGTGGGATTTCAGGAGGGGTTGATTCAAGCATTACTGCAACTTTAATTCATAAAGCTATTGGTTCACAATTAACTTCAATATTTGTAGATAATGGTTTACTTAGGAAAAATGAATCTGAAGAAATAATGAAATTTCTTAAAGAAGGACTGGGGTTAAATGTTTTAAGAGTTGATGCTAGTGATGTTTTTATCAATAAATTAAAAGATATAACAGATCCTGAACAAAAAAGAAAAATAATTGGAAAAGAATTTATAAATGTGTTTGAAAAAGAAAGTAAAAAAATTAAGAATGTTTCTTTTCTAGCTCAAGGGACCCTATATTCTGATGTTGTTGAATCAGCAATAATAAAAGATGGTCATCAAGTAGTTATAAAAAGTCATCATAATGTGGGCGGTTTACCAGAAAAAATGAATTTAAAACTTTTAGAACCTCTAAGGCTTTTGTTTAAAGATGAGGTAAGAGAAATCGGAAAGGAATTAGGTATAAATAAAGAAATATTAGGAAGACATCCTTTTCCTGGACCAGGTTTAGCTATAAGAATTATGGGAGATGTAACTGATTATAAACTTAATATCTTAAGAGAAGCGGATAATATTTTTATAGAAGAAATAAAGAAAGCTAATTTATACGATAAAATTTGGCAAGCATTTGCTGTTTTAACTAATACACAGAGCGTAGGAGTAATGGGAGATAATCGAACTTACCAAAAATGTGTTGCAATAAGGGCTGTAAATTCAAGAGATGCTATGACAGCAGATTGGTCAGATATACCATATGAAGTACTTTCTTCAGTTTCTTCAAGAATAATAAATGAAGTTGAAGGTGTAAACAGAGTTGTTTACGATATTACATCTAAACCTCCAAGTACGATTGAGTGGGAGTAAATTGAAAATTTTAGTAATAGGATCAGGAGCAAGAGAACATTCCATTATTTGGAAATTAAATCAAGATAAAAATATCTCAAAAATTATATGTATAGGTGAAAATAAAGGTATATCAGAAATTTGTGAAACGATAGATTTTAAATATAAAAATATAAATGATCTTAAAGATAAAATACTTGTATTAAACCCAGATTTAGTAGTAGTTGGGCCTGAGGCTCCACTATGTGAAGGAATAACTAATTTATTGGAAGAAAATAATATTCTAGTTTTTGGTCCTACTAAAGAAGCGGCTAAAATTGAATCCTCAAAGACTTTTTCTAAAGAACTTATGTTACAAAATAATATTCCTACGGCTAATGCAAGATTTTTTCATAGCTTTGAAGATGCAAAAAAATACTCTTTAAAAAAAGGGTTTAAAAATATTGTGATAAAAGCAGATGGACTCGCAGG
Organism: Dehalococcoidales bacterium; assembly: GCA_009937255.1. Taxonomy (GTDB): domain Bacteria; phylum Chloroflexota; class Dehalococcoidia; order Lucifugimonadales; family Lucifugimonadaceae; genus TMED-70. The sequence continues at coordinate 13,655 of JAACCT010000061.1, read as the reverse complement.
GGGAAAAGGAGTATTTCTTCCTGAATCAGAGATTGATATGATAAATACACTAAATAGTCTACTTATAGAAAAAAAATTAGGAAAATCAGGGGTAAATATATTAATTGAAGATAAGATATACGGCCCAGAAGTAAGTATCTTTACATTTACTGATGGTACTACTATTTCGGAACCAATAGCAGTTTGTGATTACAAAAGAGTTTATAACAATAACGAAGGTCCAAATACAGGAGGAATGGGTTGCTATACTCCTCCTGAGTTTTGGAATGAAGAATTAAAGCAAATAATTTTAAAAGATATAATTTATCCAACTTTAAATTCTATGAAAAAATTAGGAACTCCTTTTAAAGGAATGCTATATACAGGAATAATGATCACAAATGATGGACCAAAAGTGATCGAGTATAATTGTAGGTTTGGAGATCCTGAATGTGAACTTATAATGCCAATGTTAGATGGAAATTTGAGTGAAATATTTTTAGGTATTAGTAAAAGTAATTTTAATAATAACTTAGTAAAATGGAAAAATAAAAAAGGAGTATCTGTAGTAATTTGCTCTGAAGGATATCCTGAGGATTACAAAAAAGGGTTCGAAATAATTGGATTAGAAAATATTAATAAAAATACTATTTGCTTCCATGCAGGAACTAAAGAATTAGATGGAAAATTAGTTACAAATGGAGGAAGGGTTATAGTTTTATCAAACTTAGACGAATCAATAAAATTATCTAGAGCAAATATTTATGAAGAAATAAATAAAGTAAAATTTTTAGGTTCCTTTTATAGAACTGATATTGCATTAAAAGCTGAAGAAAAATGATTAAAAAAAATATTTTATTAGTAATTGATTTTGATGATACATTAGTAACAAAAAATGCAGCACAGGTAGTGCTAAATAATTTTGTTCCAAATGATTACAAGAAAATTGCATCTAGTTATAAAGATAAAAGAATAAATTTTAGAATATATCAGGAAGATTCTTTTAAAAAAGCTTTAGAAAAAACATCTATTTTGGAAATAGAAAAATACTCAAAAAACAATGTTGAAATAAGAACTGGATTTAAAGAATTAATTGATTATTCTAAAAATAAAAATATAGAAATAATTATTCTAAGTTCAGGTATAAAATCTTATATTGAACCAGTTTTAGAAAATTATCAAAATGACTTAACATTAATTGCAGCTGATATGGGAAAAACAGATACTAATGTTATGTTTTCCTACAAAGACTCATATAGTTCAAATTGTTCTGATGATTGGGGTATTTGTAAATGTAAAACTGTAGAATCTTTTAAAAATAAAAACTTCATAATATATATTGGAGATGGAATTACAACAGATTTTTGTGCATCTCAAAAATGTGACGAAATTTTTGCACTTAATCCGTTATATAATAAGTGCTTAGATGAAAAAATAAATGCTAAAAAATTTGAAGGCTTTAATAATTTATTAAAATATATTAAAGAATTAGAAGAAGGAAAAAGTTTTGATACCTAGATATTCAAGAGACAAAATTTCATCAATATGGTCAGATGAAAAAATGTATAACTTTTGGCTAGATGTAGAAATAGCTACTTGTGAAGCTTGGAGTGAAATGGGTGTAATTCCAGACAAAGATTTATCTAAAATAAAAAAAATCAAATTTGACATTCAAAAATATGAAAAGTATTTTAATGAAACAAAACACGATATAGTTTCATTTGTAAAATCAATTTCTGAATATTTAGAAGAAGAATCAAGATGGATTCACCATGGAATAACATCAAATGATGTAAAAGATACAGGTTTAAGCCTACAACTTAAGGCATCAATAATTCATATAAGTAATGAACTAGAAACCTTAATGAATTCATTAAAGAGAAAAGCTATTGAAGAAATTGATACTCCTTGTGTAGGAAGATCTCATGGAATGCATGCTGAACCAATGAGTTTTGGTGCAAAGTTAGGTATATTTTGGGATGAATTAAAAAGACACAAAGATAGATTAAATGAAACTAAAGAGAGAGTTGCAATTTGTATGATCTCTGGTCCAGTTGGTTCTTATGCGACAGTATCTCCAGAATTAGAACAAATTGTATCAAAAAAACTTAATCTTGTTCCAGCAAAAATTACAAACCAAGTTATTCAAAGAGATATTCATGGAGAATATTCTCAAAATTTAGCTTTAATTGCTAGCTCTTTAGAAAAAATTGCATTAGAAATAAGACACTTACAAAGAAGTGAGGTTGACGAAGTAAGAGAGCCTTTTGGTAAAAAAGGTTTTGTGACAAAAGGATCATCGTCAATGCCTCATAAAAGGAATCCAGAACTTTCTGAAAGAATTTGTGGTTTATCAAGAATAATAAGATCAAATAGTTCAGCTTCTTTAGAAAATATACCATTGTGGCATGAAAGAGATATTTCACACTCATCAGCTGAAAGAATAATCTTACCTGATTCATCAATAGCTCTAGATTATATTATTTATTTAACAAATCAAATTATTTCAGATTTGGATATTAATAGAGAAAAAATGTTAGAAAACCTGGATAAAGCTAAAGGTCTAATTTTTTCTCCAAGAGTAATGCTAAAGATTATTGAAGCAGGAATGGATAAAAGTGAAGCTTATGATCTTGTACAATCACTTTCTATGGAATGTATTGATTCTGGAAATAATTTAAAAGATTTATGTCTGCAAAATGAAATCATAAAATCAAAATTGAGTATTTCTGAAATTTCAGAAATTTTTGATTATAAATTTTACTTAAGATTTACAAAAGAACAATTTAATTCTTTAGGTTGGAACATAGATTAGTATGCATTTTCAAAAAATAAAAAAAACTAATTTACATAATAAAGTTCATTCTGGAAAAGTTAGAGATATATATAAACTTGATGATGACAAACTACTTTTTATAGCTACAGATAGAATATCTGCTTATGACGTAATAATGAACGAACCAATTGGTGGAAAAGGAATAATATTAAATAAGCTCAGTTCATTTTGGTTTGATTTTTTTAAAAAATATAATACTCATTTTATTTGTAAAGGAGAAGATTTTGATTTCTCTCAATATGCAGATTTTAATAATATAAATAATCAAATTATCAGCAGATCAACTATTGTAAAGAAAGCAAAAAGAATAGATATAGAATGTGTTGTAAGAGGCTATATTACAGGAAGTGCTTGGGAAGAATACAAAAAATCTCAAACAATAAATTTTAAAAAATTAGAAAAAAATCTAAAAGAGGGTGAAAAATTTAATTCTCCTCTTTTTACACCATCAACTAAAGCTGAAGAAGGTCATGATCAGCCTTTATCTGAAAAAGATGGTAAAAATTTAATTGGAAAAGATCTTTATAAAAAACTTGAAGAAATTTCAATCGAACTATATAACAAAGCAAATGAATATTGCTTATCAAAGGGTATTATACTAGCTGATACAAAATTTGAATTTGGATTCATAGATAACAAAATATCTTTAATTGATGAAGTTTTAACTCCTGATTCAAGTAGATTTTGGAAATTAAGTGATTATAAAATAGGTTCCTCTCCTGAACCTTTTGATAAACAATTTCTTAGAAATTGGTTAAGTAATCAAATATGGGATAAGACTCCTCCCCCACCAAATTTACCAAATGAAGTAATAAAAAATACTTTAAAAAGGTATTTAGATATCTATGAACTTATAACTGGTGATAAATTACAATAGAAAGAAATTAAAAAAAGGAATTTATTATTACTACTGCTAGACCAAAACATAGAAAAGGAATGTCCAAATCTCAAATAACAAATGAGAGAAGAGATAACAATAAAGAAAAAAAACGAAGAAGAAGATTCTTTATTTATTTTTTTGGAGGTTTACTAGCATTAGTTTTCATTTTAGGGCTTACAATTGGTCCTGCATTAGGTTCGGGTACTACTTCTAATAAAATAAAAGGTAATGGAGTTAATTTAGAAGGTCCTGTAACAACAGATATTGAAGAAAAAAGAAGAGAATTAGGTATAGGTGAACCTCATGAAGGTTATACTCTTGCTCCTCCTACATCAGGAGCATATTGGTATGATGTAGAGAGACCTATTCCTGGTATTGGTGTAACTTCTCCAGCTCCTTGGGGTAATTATGATACACAATTACCAAATGAAATCCTTGTTGCAAACCTTTTACACGGTGGAATTGGAATTCACTATGATTGTAGTAGGATAGATACTGAAGCAAAGAGTATAAGTTCAGGTTCAGAAATATGTGATGAACTAAAAAATAACTTACGAGATTTAATGCCTGAAAGTCAATTCTTATTTTTAATGACTCCATTTAGTGCTTCTGATGAATACCCTATAACAATTACAGGGTGGAGACATCATTTAAAATTAATGGAATTTGATGAAGTAAAAATCAATGAATTTATTGAAGCATATCAAGATAGGGCTCCTCTTTCATCCTTTAGGGGTAACTAAATGTTTGAAATTCAAATACTTGCAATATTAAGTCTTATTTACATTTCTCTGCTTTCTTTAGTTACCATAATTAATTTTTTTTCCCCTAAAAATAAAATTACAAAATTAATTCATAACAAATTTGATATGGAATATAGATCAGTACTAATGTATTGCTTTATTATTTCAGCAATAGGAACGATATCAAGCTTATATTTGTCAGAGATTAAAGATCTTGAGCCATGTAAATATTGTTGGTTTGAAAGAATATTTTTATTCCCTTTAGTCATTATTTATTGTATGAGTTGGTTAAAAAATGATAAAAATGGAATAATAATTTCTTTACCCTTCTTAATAATTGGAATTGTTATATCTTTATACCATTATTCAATTCAACTTTTTCCAGTTGAAGAAAGTTGTGAAATTATCAACTGTTCTAGCCCATATTTATGGGAATTAGGTTTTATTTCGATACCATTAATGGCTTTTTTTAATTTTTTTGGATTATTATTAATAATAGTAAATTATAAAATATTATCTAAATAAAAAAATGAAAATTAAAAATATCTCATTATTTATATTATTGCTCGTCTTATCATGCTCAGGGTCAACTTTTGAATTTAGTGAAGTTACAGTAAAAGGTGGAGCTTTACCTGAATTTAATCGAACAGGTAAAGATTTAGCAATAGGTGCTTTTGCACCTATACCAACTGGAGTTGACTTATATGGTAATCCTATAACTATGACTACTAGAGTTGGTTTAGAAGAAAGAAAAGCTTCGGTTATAGTTTTTTTAGCTCATTGGTGTTCACATTGCCAAAGAGAAGTCCCAATGATTCAAAACTGGATTAATAAAAATGGATCTTCAGATAATATCAACTTATTTTCTGTGGCAACTTATATAGAAAAGAATAAACCTAATTACCCACCAAATGACTGGTTAATAAGAGAGCAATGGTCATCTTCTGTGATTTTTGATAATGAAGAAAATATAATAGCAGAGCATTTTGGATTAAATGCATTTCCGTATTGGGTGTTTTTAAATAGTGATGGAACAGTAAATATGCGTCATTCAGGATCATTAGGAGAGGATAAATTTAATCAAATTATGAACGCAGGATTGAATGAGAGTATAAATTGAATTATAGTTTTGAAGTAAAAATCTTGTATAAAGATAATGTAAATGATCCACAAGGTCTTACTATTGCTGAATCTGCTAAAAGAATAGGCTTTGAAGGTATTAAGAATATAAGGTCTGGAAAGATTTTTATAGTTGATATTGAATCGGATACAGAAAAATCTGCATCCAAAAAAATAGATGAAATATCTGATAAATTACTTTCTAATCCAATAATTGAAAAATTTTCTTATAAAAAAATATAATTTATAATGAGCCTTTTGTGGAAGGTATAGAATCTAATCTTCTAGGATCATAAGAAGCAGCTTCTTTTAAAGCTCTAGAAAAAGTTTTGAATGAGGATTCAAGTATGTGATGATGATTTGTCCCTGAAAGCATCTTTAAATGTATTCCAAATCTACCATTTGAGGAAAGTGATTCATAAAAATGCCTACACATATCTATAGAAAATTCACCTTCATTACTTGATTCTTCACCCATATCAATTACTGAATAACCTCTACCTGAAAGATCTATAGCAATATGACATAAAGCTTCATCAAGCATACAAGTTTTATCTCCCATTCTTGTTATACCAGATCTATCTCCTAGGGCTTCATCTATACACATTCCTAGAACAATAGCAGTATCTTCTATAATATGATGAGTGCCTGTTTCTAAATCACCTTTTATATCTGCTTTTATATCTACTAATCCATGTCTAGCAATTTGGTCAAGCATATGATTTAGCATCCCTATAGGAGAATTTATCTTGGATGAACCTTTTCCATCTAAGTTTATTTCAATAGAAATTTCAGTTTCACCAGTCGATCTAATTTTTTTTGATAGTCTTTGTTGTTTCATAGTATTATTTTTATATCATGAAATTATGTTATCAAGCACTTGTAATAATTTACCAGTTTGGTCAGGAGTTCCAGAAGAAATTCTTAAGCAATTAGAAATTAATTGATTTGAAAACTTTCTCACAAATATTCCTTTTTGAGCCAATTGATTAAATACATCATTAGAATCATACTGACCAAAATCGCATAATATAAAATTTGCAGATGAAGGATAAGCTTTCAATCCTTTTTTATTTTTCAAAAATTCAAATATTAACTCTTTTTGTTCTATTAAAATTTCGACTTTAGTTAATAGGTTTTTCTTTTTATTCATTGCTAAAATTGCGACTTGTTCAGCTGCAGAATTAATATTATAAGGCTGTTTTATTAGAAGCATTCTTTGAATAAGTTTAGGATTTGAAATAGCATAACCAATTCTAAGTCCAGCAAGACCTGCCCATTTAGAAAAAGATCTTAAAATAACTAAATTTTCATAATCATCAATTAATCCAGAATAGCTTTTATTTGCAAATTCAAAATATGTTTCATCTACAACTACAATCAATTCACTCTCAAGTAAAGTCTTTATTTCCTTTAAAGAAGCTAAATTACCAGTAGGATTATTAGGAGATGCCAAAAAAATCATTTTAGTAGATTTATCTATTTGATTTAAAATAGATTCTAAATCTAAATTAAAATTTTCATCCCTAGGAACTGAAACAACGTTTGCACCTTGTATTTTTGCAAAAAATTCGTACATACCAAAAGTTGGTTGAGCATCAATTAATTTATCACCTTGATCTAAAAATATTCTAATTAAAATATCTATCAATTCATCACTTCCTGAACCTGCAACTAATTGATCAATTTTTTTTCCAGTATATTTTGACAATGATTTTCTGAGTAATTTTTGATTAGGATCAGGATATTCATGAATATTTATAGAAGAGAGATTTTCACCTAACGCTAAAGTCTTTCCAAAAGGATTTTCATTAGCATTTAACTTTATAATATCTTCTGGAAGTATTCCAGATTCTTCAGCTAACTTGATAGAAGGATCTACTCCTTCATAAAATGGAATGTTTTTAATATGTTTTCTAATATAGTTATCTAAATTCAAAATTTACTCCATTGAAAATTTTTCTCTTCTAATACTTAATGCCTCTTGATGAGCATCTAATGATTCTAATGAAGCTAGTTTTTCTGCATCTTCACTAATTTCCAAGAATCTTTTCTTATTTATTGATAATACAGGTATTGATTTTAGGAAAGTTCTTGAAGAAACAGAAGAGGAATATTTAGCAGATCCATTTGTAGGCATAACATGACTTGGACCCGCTACATAGTCGGCTAATACTTCTGATGATATTTCACCTAAAAATATAGAACCTGCAGAAGTTATGCTTTAAGATAAATGAATTAAACTTTCTGATGCAATAGAAATATGTTCAGATGCTATTTGGTTAGAAACTTCAATTATTTCTTCATTACTATCAATTATTGATATAAATCCATTATTCATAGATTCTTCAATTATATTTTTTCTGGATAATGTTTTCATCTTAATTTTATACAAATTATTAATTTCTTCGGCAAATTTCACGTCATTAGTAATCATCATTGGCAATGCTAATTTATCATGCTCTGCTTGAGCCATTAAATCACCCGTAACATAATCTTTATTAGATGAACTATCTGCAATAATTAATGTTTCTGTTGGACCAAAAATACCATCTAAACCAACATCTCCATAAACTAGCTTTTTAGTACTCATAACAAAAATATTTCCTGGACCACAAATCATATCCACTTTATCAACATTTTCAGTACCATATGCCATGCTTGATATAGCTTGAGGCCCTCCATAAGTATAAAACTTATCAACCCCACTTAAATATGCTGAAGCTAATAAAAATTTATTTGGTAAATTCGAGCCCTTAGTTGGAGAAGAAACTATTATTTTTTTCACTCCTGCAACTTTAGCAGGGACTACTGTCATTAGTATTGTTGAAATCAAAGGTGCTGATCCACTAGGTATATAACAACCTATAGAATTTATAGGCCTAACATATTCTCCATAACCTAATTTTTCATCAAACCAATTTTTATATAATGTATTTTTTTGAAATTTTTCTATACGTGAAATTGTATCTTCAATAATTTTCCTTTCATCTTTTGATATTAAATCAATAGATTTACTTAATTCATTTTTTGTAATTTCTACCTTTCCAAACTTTTCACCATCTAATTTAGAGCTAAGATCAAATAGAAATTTATCTCCTTCTGATTTTGTCTTTTGAATAATTTTTTTTGCATAATCTATATGATTATATTCTTTTTCAAAATAACCATTACCATTAGTTTTTATATCTAGATAATTATTTATTCTTATCTTTTTTAAGTAATCTAAAGTATCAGTTTTACCAAAAATTATTTTCACTCTTCATCTCCAAGTAAAGAAATTGCTTCTAGAAGTTTAGAATAACCAATTGAATCTTTATAAAAAAGCATACTTAAATTTGATGAAGTAATACTTACTCCTCCAAGATTTCTCAGCTCTTCTATACATGACAATAGTTGGTCATTTAATATGATTAATTCTAATGAAATCCATGTACCTGGCTCCGTCGTAAGTACATAACTAAAAGAAGGTCCTTTTAAACCATGTAATATATGATTAGAACCAATAACTGCTGGTAAATCTTCTGGAGAAGAAAGCCCTAGATCCTCAAGAGAAAGATTAACAGTTACTCGGATATACTTTTTTGCATTCATATATGCTTCAATTTTTTCTATAAGAGGTTTTATAGTTAAAAAATTACTACTTTTAGCAAGAGATTGTATATTACCCACAAGAGCCGCTTGAGAAGAAAAAACAGTCCCGTTTTCAACAATTTTCAATCTATTTTGCCTGAGTGTATTTCCTGTGGCAGTTATGTCACAGATCATATCAGCGTAACCTATGTATGGAGCAACTTCTATTCCTCCACTAGCGTCAACAATATCAAAATAATATATTGAATTATTATTTAAGAATCTTGATACTAATCTAGGGTATTTTGTAGCTATTCGTAAGTCTCTACCTTGATCTCTCATTTTAAAGGAAAGATCTGCTAGATCAACTAAATTTTTCACATCAAGCCATGCATCAGGAACAGCTAAAACTAAATCAGATTTTCCAAATCCTAAATCATCTATTAAAACTAACGAAGTACCATTATCAATTTTAGATTCATAAAAACTATCTAATCCTACAATCCCTATATCTGCTACATTTGAATCTAACCTTGAAGGTATATCAGACTGTCTTTGAAACATTACATCTAATCCTAACAAATTAGGAATAGTAGCTGTATAAACACGGTTATTTGATCTAGAAACTGATAACCCACAATTCTTAAGTAAGTCCATACTTCCATCATATAAAGCACCTGAAACAGGTAATGCAAAAGATAAGTTTTTCAAACTAAATTTTCCTCCTAATCAATTTACTTTTTTCAAAATAAATTATCTCAAATATACCATTATTCTTTGACCATTCTTCAAGCTCGCTTATTGAAGAAAATTTAGTTTGAAATAAAACGATATTACCATTTTTTCGCTCATCAATTGAAGTTTTAATAGCAAAATCATAATCAATTGGATTTTTTACATAAATAATAATTTTATTTAGCTTTTTAGTGATTTTTATATTTTTAATATTTTCAGTTAATTTTTCATTATCAATTGCAAATCCAGTTGCTGGAAAGGAAATATTGTTATCAATAGAGTTACTTAAGCTGTTATACCTGCCTCCTCCACCAAAATTATTTTTGTCTAAAATATTTTTATTATATAAATTAAAAACAAATCCACTGTAATATCCCCATTCTCTAACTAAACCAAAATTTATTTTTATTTTAGCCAAATCTATTTCATAATTTTTCAAACTACTTACAATATTATAAAAATCTGAAAGGTTATTTTTAACAGGAATTTTACTCAGAATTTTATTCGCCTTTGAAACTGATTCTTCTAAATTATCTTCAATATTAATCAAATTTGAAATTAATTTAATACATTCAGAAAATTTTTCAACAGAAGTATTTTTTTCGTACTTTTTAGCTAAACCTTCAATAATTGATTTTTTTTCTCTTGTTTGAGAAAAATTACTATCATTAGAAAAAGCAAAATCAAGCATCCTAGAATATTCCTCATTAGAAAATGATTTGCTTTCAATATTTTCTAAATCTTTTTGAATATATAATCCAAAATCTTTTGCTTTATTTATAATTAAATCTAAATTATTTTCTTTAGAAATCAAATCTAGGTTCTGAAGTATAAAAATTGATTCTCTATCGCTTAAATTATAATAATCTAATACATCGGATATAATTCCTACATGACCAACAGAAACTAATAAATCATCCCCAATAATTTCTTTAGAAAACAAAATTGCTAAAGCAGCAATTTCTATATCTGAAGTTAAATTATCATTTCCTATAAGCTCTACACCATTTTGTGAAATATAATTTTTATTTGAAATATTGTTATACCTATATATTTCTCCAGAATATGAATATCTGATTTCATTAGAAGGAAGATTTTCATTATTTTCAAAAATCATTCTCATAATTGATGAAGTGAAATCAGGCCTTAAAGAAACTTCTTGACCAGAAGGATCTGTAAATTTGTAGATATTACTCGTCAGACTTGAGCCTATTTTATTAGAAAAAAGATTTGTCTTTTCAATTATTGGAGGAGATATCTTGGTATATCCCCATTTTTCTGTAAATATAAAAAATTTATTATCAAAATATTCTGAGAAAGATATTTCTTCAGAATATTTATCATTAAAACCAGGGATCTTATTTATATTGAATTTATTATTCAAGTTAGATTCACTTTAAACATATTATTTATATATTACTTAAATTTAAAAAAATTTACTAAAAAGAATTTATTCGAATATTTACTAAAAAAGCAAATTAATTATACAGGCATTTTTCTTCCTGTTTTATTTCTTCCATACTCAAGAAGTTTTTTTTGTTCAGAACTCGAAAGAATTTCGGGAACCCCAATCATCTTGCAGCCAAGTTCATCAATTATATAATCAAGCTTTTCTTCCTGAGTCATACTCTCATCTAACCAACTTGAATAAAAAACCTTCCCGTTTTTATCCAATGCAGATTTAATTTTATTTCTTGCATCATTCATAACATCTGGATAAGGAGGATCGTGTGCATCTGGTTGCATATAGCTCATTCCCATATCACCAGGACCCCATTCAGCAAATGCTATTCCAGGAACTTTAGCAATATCATCAACATTTGCGACACAATGTCTATCTTCTATTTTTAAACCTAAAATTAATTCCCCATTAGGATTTAAAGGCCAAGGATCTGCAACCTTAACATATTCTGATTGATCTAAGTTCCATAATTCAGCAGGTTTCTTTTGTCCTCCAGCTCCCCTTATTCCCTCTCCAATAACATCTCTTCCTATCTCTTGAAATGGATATCTAGTTATTTGAACAAAAGCCTTAACAGATTCAGGACTTCTTGTATGAGTGTGAAGAATACCATGAACTCCAGCAGTTAAAACATGCCTAGCTTGCCAAGCATTATATTTTACTTCTTCAGGTGTAATAGCATTTGAAGGTAGTGTACAAATTACAGTTGGAGTTAGATGACCACTTGCAGTAGGACCTCCATCTTTTAATCCTTGCATAAATTTAGTTAATCCAACTGTATCAAATGGATTATGTTCAAAATCTATTAGTAACATATCTGCCAATGTTTTGGAATTTTCTAATCCTGCTTCATAGCTTAGCTCTTCTGGGTGTTTATGATATACAGGCTGACCCTCCTCCCACAATTCAATAACTTTATTTATTCTTTTAGCCATCTTAACCTCTTTTCACATTAGTTTTTTTAACTTAATTTCCAATCTATACCAAGCTCGGCGCATATACCTTTAAACCAATCAAGAACTTCTGGATGATAAGGTATTCCATTTTCTTCTCTTTCTATTTTTTCTTCATACTCTGGTAATCCAGCATACAGAACTCTATCAACACCTGGTGCGGGCTTTGTTTCTTTAATAGATTTCATATAATCATCCATATCAGATTTAAATTGATCGACATCAGTAAAAGAATCTATGTCATAAGCGATAAAATGATGAGCTGCATCTGATCTCCTAAAGTTACCTGCCCCTGATCCACCAAGTACTCCTGCAAGAATTTCTACTAACATTGCGAGTGAAAATCCTTTATGAGAACCTATTTCTCTAGTACCTCCAGCTGGCAACATTAAATACTTATCTGGTACTATTGACTCTTCCATTATTGGAGTACCATCTTCTTTTGCTATCCAACCTCCCATAACTTTTACACCCAACCTTTGTGCTAAAGCAATTTTATTTCCAGCTACTGAAGACATAGATGCATCAAAAATAAAAGGTGGTTCATCTTTAGTAGGTACTGCAACTCCAATTGGATTTAAACCCACTTTTGCTTCTGCACCATTAACCGGAGCAACCATAAGACCACCTGTAGTCATCGCTATACCTATCATATTATGCTTTAGAGCCATTTCAGCATGATAAGCGCAAGCACCAAAATGTTTACCATTAATTACAGTAACTGATCCAATTCCATAATCTTTAGCCTTTTCTATTGCCATATTCATAGCATAAGGACCAACTACTAATCCATGACCTGAATCTGAATCTAATGTAGCTACAGCTCCTTTTCCGCGTATAACTTTTGGTTTTGGGGTAGGATTTATTCCTCCTTCAGAAAATGATTCAACGTATCTTCTAAGCATATTTGAAACACCATGAGATTCAATCCCTCTTATATCTGCATATATTAAAACATCAGCGGACAATTCAGCATCTTTTTTAGACATACCCATTTTTATAAAAATATTTTCTACTACTTTAAATATTTCTTTATGTTTAACTTTAACGGCTATATCATGTGGTACATGAAATCTTTCTAACATTCTTGCCCCCAATATTTATTTATTTTTAAATTTCTAGTACTTTATTCTATTCTAAGTAATAATATTTTCAATGTTTTTAAAAACAACGATAATAATTTATCATAAATTAAAAAAAACTTTTTACTATGAATTTTTTCTGGGAAATATTATCTAATTGATAATTTTCTTATATTTTTAGTTTGAATATCAGTATATTTAAAAGCTGGGAAAAATAGGGGTTGCAATTAAATAAAAGTATTGTATTATTTATTTTATCTAAATGGAGTGAAATCCGAAATTGATCTTTAGGG
>JAACCT010000060.1 GCA_009937255.1 Dehalococcoidales bacterium | reverse complement strand
GAAGCCGCTCCATTTAGACTAACAGCTATAGTTAATCGTATGGACTTAAGAGGTAATCATGCGTATGGGGTTCAAAGTGATAAAATTAATGCGGGAGAAACAAGATTTGTATTTACTTTAATTGATCCTGTTACTGGAAGCCCTCCCTTTAATGATGATACTGATAATATTAATGTAGGATTATTAGATTGGGAAGGGATGAATGTAATTTTAGAGTATGGGAATATAGAAATTACTGCTTGCGAAATAAGACAAAGAGCAAGAGATTGGGTTGCGTTATCTGCTTATGACTTAGAAGATACTAATGATTTAATTCTATATAAAGAAGATTTAGAAGTACTCACTAATAAAGTAACGGATGCTAATGTTGTTCCAACTATAGTAAATCCAAACGGAAGTGCTATTAACCAAGTACGTACTAATGAAAAAATATTTGCTGTAGTACCGTCAAAGAATAATCCAGGATGGGATGCAGCATTTTGGGAACTCAGGCAATATGAAATTGATGCGGCTGGGTTTTTAACAAATGCACCGACAACCAATGTGCCTTCTGAAGATGATAATTTTGCAAAAAATGCAGAATTTCAAAACTTAATTTCAAATGATGTTATTGATTGGGTGTATAACATTGCTGGAGGAAATACTTCTAATGAGATTCGTATTCAACATGGAAATTATAATATTCCAGATGATTTATTACAACCAACTGCTAGATTACAAGATGAATTAATGCATTATTTTGGTTTAGATTATTGGTTTAATACTGTTAGTAATAATTATTTAACAGCTTTTGAAGCAACTGCTGACCCAAACCAACCCTTTAATAAAGAAACTCGAAAACAACTTTCCCTAAATACCTGTATGGGATGTCATGCAAGTGAAACTAAAACGCCATTTACAATGATACGCCCTTTAGGGTATGGAGTGCCTGCTAGGTATTGGGATGCAGTTCCTTCCACTTCTACAGGCCCTTTTGATGAAAGATTTTATGGTAATATGAATGAAGGACAGACTTGGGATGATCATTTAAATGTTCCTGTTGACAATTACAAACCTGATTATTATGTGTCTTCTAATGTAAATAGCATAACTATACCTAATGTTTCCCCATTCTTAACAGGCAGAAATTATAGGGGGTCAACACTAGAGTGGGAAGATGATAGATTTTCAAATCAATTAACAGACCCTGATAATGACATGCAAAATCAGGACCCAATTGCAGATAATACACTAAAAGGCTTATTTTGGGTTAATGATCCATCTAATGAAGCAGCCAGTAATAGCAACCAATTAGAACAGGAACTCAATAATAAAAGAGATGGATTTAATGATTTAGAAAGAAGGAAAAATGACTTATGTAGCTTAGCAAACGGCTGTTGCGATAAATTCTGTGATGACAATTTACTTATGGACGCCCTAAAAGAAGCAACTTTTATACCTTTACCTACTCATGGACATTAGAGGGTTCAATATAAAAATATTACTAACAGGAATGATACTGTTATTCAGTCTAAGTGCGTTGACTCAAGATTATGACTGGGGTAATGTTGATTTTATACAATTACCAAACCAAAATGGTAATGCACCTGGTGGTTTATTAGCCATAATGGAAAATGACCATAAAATAATAGCAGGGCGATTTGAGGGGAGTATGACCTATCAAGGCATTACGCTTACTACTTCTTTGTACTATGGAGCATTTATTGCAAAATTGGATGAAAATGATTCCTTACTTTGGATAAGAAAATTTGTTGAAAGTGAACATTTACATGCTTTTCAAAATACACCACAATTTGGTAATATAGATTTGTTAGAAGTTGATAATACAAATAATTTTTACTTAACCTTAAATTTTGCAGATAGCATTTATGTTGATAGTCAGCTGTATATAGCAAATACCATTAGCCCAGAGTATAGACAAACCTTATTGTTGAAATTTGACAGCAATGGGAATATAGTTCAAAATTTAGAGTTAAATGGGAGTTGTTGGAAAAATATTGGAAATTTACAAATTGATAAAAAGCAGAACCTGTATTTGTATGGTAGATTTGGTAATGATACTTGGGGCACTACAAGTAACTGCACTTGTATTTTTGATGGCACTATCCACACTACTTCTTCTACAAATGTTTTCTTAGCAAAATACGATTCTTTAGCTAATTTATTATGGATTAATACTATTGAAGCAAATAACAATATTTCCCCTAAAGGCTTTGGTATTATTGGAAATTCTATTTATCTATCTGGATCATTATATAACACAAATATTCCTATAAATTTTGGTTCTTACATACTTAATTACCCTGCAAATTATGAAAAAGGTGGATTTATTGCTAAATATGATACATCAGGGAATTTTAAGTGGGTAAAGTATTATGGAGCTAAAGGGTGGGATTCTAATGTTGCTAACTTTGATATAACAATACTCAATAGCAATACTATTGTGATAGGTGGCTTGGTACAAACTCAGAGTGAGTCATCACATCTATATTTTCAAAATTCAAGTCCTTTAACAAGAATTAGCTCAGGAGCAGAAACTAATTATTTTGTCATTGCTTACGATAGTTTAGGGAATATTAAATGGAAGGATTTAGCTCAATGCAATGGTTGGGATGGTGTTTATGCTATGAGTAGCGATAGTAAATCCAATTTATTTGTAACAGGAACATATGAAGGCATTATGTATTTCGAAAACGATACACTTCTCTACATTGGAGAAAGTATATGGGTAGGCGCTTATGATAGTTTAGGTACTAAACTTTGGTCAAGAAAAGCAGGGGGAAATGGATTTTCAGGTGGATTTGATATTGAAATAGATAGTAATGATGATTTATATGTTCTTGGCGGTACTTTAAGCAATCCAATGGTATTTGGAGATACTTCATACGCTATCAATGTTCCATCTGTATTTATTGCTAAAATGGTACCATCAATAGTTAGCAATACTATAAATATACAAACACCCAACCCAAACAAAAAACTCTTAAAAATTGTAGATGTTTTAGGGAGGGAAACAAAAGTAAAAAAGAACACTCTACTATTTTATACTTATAGTGATGGTACAGTTGAAAAACGAATTATAATTTACTAAAAATAAATATTATGAAATTTAAAAAATTAACAAACAGATTAATAAAATCAAGTGTTTTAAATATCCTAATTATATTAATTTCTACTTTATTTTATATTCCAGTAGACGCTCAGAATCTTTTAAAAGCACATAAACAAGAGTCCTATATGCCAAAACAAAGTCATTTTAAGGCTTATTCTTTTCAAGTAGATGGAGAGTGCTATATAGGAGTACAAGGATGTAATATAAATACTCCTGTAGAGTTTTACAGTACAGTTCATGGAGGTAAAATGTTAAGAAGATCAAACACAAATACAAAAGGAGCCTACTACACAACATTTAATTCAGAAGAAATGCCAGCATTTGTATTAAATAAGAAGAGTAATAAACCAAGAGCAAGAGGCTTTGTTCAGTTTTTTGACCAGCATGAATTTGTAATGCAAAATTTCCATTTAGAGAGGTTAAAAAATACATTCAATCTTTCTTTTGATGCAGTAGCGGATAATGAAGAAGAGATTAGTTATAAAGTCTTTTCTGAAAATAATGATGGAGAAATAACTTTACTGAAAGAACTAGACGCAAGTAAAAATAAAGAGTGGGAATATATAGTGTTTGATTTTCCTTTTTCTATCAAAACTAATTACACACTAAAAGTCTATAATGGAGAGAAAGAACGTTATTCTCGTTCATTGTATATTTCTGATCCTGAAAACATTTATAGTGTTTATCCAACTTTAGTTAATAATAGCATCAATATAGATTTTTTAAAGGAAGTTCAAAGTGTTAATTACAGTATAACAGATGTGAACGGAAAGCAAATAATTAATGGTACATTTAATAATCAATTTAATGAACTTGAATTGAGCCATATTAGTTAAGGGACTTATATTCTTCATGTTGACTTCAATAATCAAAAAATAAATGGAACTCAGTTTTTTAAGAGGTAGGGTGATTACTAGCAATTAATTTAACCAAGATCATTAAAAAAATTTCTAATATATAAACTAAAACTTAAAATCATGAAAAAACTTATCATTACTCAAAATAAGAAAATAAACTATCTATTACTAAGTTTTTTTATTAGTAGTTTATGTTATAGCCAAAATTGTTATGATACATATACCCCCTCCCAATTCTTCAACTTTTCTTCTTCAGTTACACAGGGGTATACTGGTGAATATCAAATATTTGATTGTGATGCTCCACCAGGAACATATTGTGATTCATATAGCATTGAAGCTGTTTCATTTCCTTTTATTCCAAAATGCACTTTAAACATTGGCACCCCTCAAGAAGTTGCAATATGTAGTAGTTCTAATCACACACAAAGACCGTTAATATTAGCTGATAATTATGATATAATGAATCATAAATGGACTGAACAAGGTTTTGATATATATAACAAATATAATGCACCATACAATGGAATAATGTCAGACCCTTCAACTTTAATAAGTACTCGATTTAAAGATGGATATTATGGAGGAAGTTTTATATATCAACCAAATTTTCCTCACTCTGTTTTAAAACATAAAGTTTTTTATGCAGACAATAGTACGGGAAAAGTAGTAGATTCCTCAGTATTTATTTTTGATCACACTAGAGGGATTATGAAGACATATCCTTTTACTCCTAACAATTTTCCTATTGGAGGAGTTACTTACACACATGATATCACTATGAACATCAAAAATAATGATTGTCCTACTTCAACCCCATATCTTAACCCATTAAAAGCAATTCTAGGGAATGAATTTGGAACATCTTTAGCTGGATATAATTATCAAAATAACATTCATGAGCCAAATGCTCCCATGCACAATTATATTATTGACAAACCAATTGACTTAACAATTATCAACTCATCAGAGAAAATAATTTACAATCCATCAGAAGTAGATATTGACTTAAATGGAACTTTAACTTTTCCATCAGGTTATACTTTTAAAACCGTATATGGATTATATCCTACGCACGCAGAAGTTGCAAATGCAGATCCAAATAACTTATACGCAAAACCAGAAGATGTTCCCGTTATTAGTAGTTACAGTTCTACTTATTATGTAAAAAGTGGAAGCACTTTAAGAATTGAACCATGTGTTAGTTTATATGATGTTGAGATCATTGTTGAAACAGGAGGTGTAGTTGAATATGATGAGAATCAAATCTATGGAAATGGTATAATAACTTCAAATGGAGGTGCAATTATAAATAATTATGTTTTCCCTTCAACATATGATTGCTTTCAAGAATGTTATGACATAAACGCATATGATATTGATGATTATAATGTAAGTTCAAACGAAACATGGTCAAGTGACACATCAGTTGCACATACTCTAACTATTGAAAGTGGGAATACCTTAACAATAAATAATGGAGCAAAAATTGAATTTGGTGCTTGGGGAAAGATAATTGTTGAAAGAAATGCATCTTTAGTATTAGAAGGATGTACTCTAACCAATTTTTGTGATAATATGTGGGAAGGTATAGATGTTTGGGGTGATGAATCACTCAGTCAGCATTCAATGAATGGTGTTCCTAGTGTGCAAGGAAAAGTAATTATTCGAAATTCATTAATTGAAAATAGTAGAACAGCAATTTCAACTGGGAAAAAAGATACTGACGGAAATCAAGTTGCTGGTTTTCATGGCGGAATAGTACAAGTAGAAAATACAACCTTTAGAAACAATAAAAGAGCAGTAGAATTTTTAAAATATCAGAATATAAACCCCTACCATCCAACTATTCTTAGAAACAATATAAGTTACTTTACAAGTTGTGTATTTGAAACAACAGATAAGTTGATTGATGACAATACTGTCCCAGAAGCGTTTGTAACTATGTGGGGAGTAGATGGCATTCGTTTTTTAGATTGTGAGTTTATCAATAGAGTTCCATCATTATTTAACTTTGAAGATAGAGGCGCTGGTATTTATACCATTGATGCAGGGTTTATAGTAGGAGGTTGTATGCAACAATTACAATATGGGATTCCATGTACTAATGTGGGATGGAATACTTTTGAAAATTTAGCAGAAGGAATATGGGCAAGTTCTACTAATGGTAGTGAGTTTGTACGCATACAACAGAACCATTTTATAAATAATAGACATGCAGTTATAATGGAGGGCATGCACAACAGTATGATAAATCGTAATAACTTTAATATACCAGACCCATCACATATAGGATATTTTGGCATTAATAATTGGCCTGCTTATATGACCATAGAAATAAATGATTATGATATACCTTTAGGAATATACATGAGAGAAAGTACTTTCTTTCAAATAGATGAGAATAACTTTTCTGGAAATCAAATAAATAATGTTATTCCACCCAATTCTCATGCTTCCATAGGTATAATAATAAATAATAGCGCAAAATACACCTATTATACAAATAATTTCCCTTATGTGTCATATGGATATGGCTTAGCTTATAACAATACTTTCCAGAATACTGATATTGGATTACAAGCAGAAAATGACAACATTGGACAAAATAATAATATTATGAATAATAACGATCCAATCTCAGAAGGGCTAAAATTTGACTGCAATAACTTTGATCTCTTGAATTATTCTGTTTATGTTACTGGGACTCCAGGACAAACAGGATTGTTACGAAATCAAGGATACTGTAATCCTAATAATATTTTAGAAAAGCCTGCCGCTAATATATTTTCACCTAATAATAGTGACAATCACATTTACTCGCATCATAATTATTTTTTTAATTATTACGCTTATGATGATAGAATGCCTATAGTTAATACTAATATCAATAATAATATAGCTGTAGTTTATAGTTGTGGATTAAATGCTCCAATAGACGCTTGTTTATCTTCTTTTTCAATTCCAAAAACAAAGAATAATTTACTTGTAGATATGAATATTAAAAGCAATAATATTCAAAATATGGTGAATAATTATAATTCTTTAGTTGACGGTGGAAGAAGAAATGATATGTTGCATTGTATATCCACTGCTCCTGATCAGGAAATTTCAGACACTTTAAGTGAGTATTCACCTTACCTTTCAGATGAAGTTTTGTTGAGTATGCTTGATAAATTACCACACTTTTGCCCAGTTAGTATGGAAGACATTTTAATTCAACACTCACCTTTAACACAGGAAGTTTTGGATATAGTATTACAACATACTAATTGTTGTCCCGCTTCTACAATTAATAATATTATTTTAGCTCAAAATGGTGTTTCCAGCAGAAAAGAGTTAGAATGGTTGATAGATGAAAGTTTATTTGAATTTAATGTAACAAGAAATAATCTAATTGGGATGTACTTGGATTCTTTAGATATAGATTCAGTAATATGGGTACTTGAACAAGATAGCAGTTTACAAACTAAAAGACAATTAATTCCTTTTTATATTAAAACAGGAAATTACACGGAAGCTCAAAATTGTATAAATCAGATTATGAATACTCAAGAAGGAACTATGGATGACAATCTACAATTAAAACAATGGCAATTAGATTTGTTTGCCAATGGATATAATATAAAAGATCTGTCTGAAGAAAATAAAGAAGTTATTGAAAGCATTGTTTCATCTTCTCTTGACCTAAATATGCAAGCAAAAGTTTGGTATAAAATGTTAACTAATACAGGATATGTAAGGTCTCCTTATCCTCTTGAATCAGCAAATAGTTCAGAAAGAAAAGCAAGTCCTGAAATATTAAAAGAAAATGATTTGTTTGACATTCATCCAAACCCTACTTCTGATAACATTGTCATAAGTTGGAACCAAGAAATAGATGGAGAGATGCAAATTCAAGTTTTTGATGTATTTGGTAAAATTGTACTTGATAAAAAAGAAAAACTCCTTGAAGGTAAGCAAAATTACACACTAAAAATAGCTTACCTAAAAGCGGGTGTTTATTTTACTAAATTAGCCTCAAATAACAATACTCAAGTTAAGCAATTTATAAAATCAAGGTAATTATGAAGAAAATACTATTATTAATATTCTTTATTCCATTTATAAGTTTTTCACAAAACATACAGTGGTTTAAAACTAGTCCGTATATTTTATATGAAGATATTGCTTTAGATAATCATGATGGGATGTATCTGTTGTCTAGTACACATCAATTTGTTGATACTGTATTTATTGAAGACACTATTATTGTTAATAATAGCCACCAAATAATAAAATATGATACAAATGGAGTATACCAATGGGCAAGAGGATTTAATTTTTCATCTTTAACCCAAAATATTAAAGTTTGTATAGATGGTAATGTTATTTATGTGTATGGAAATTTCAACTCTACTTTAGAAGTTGACAGTAATATTTTTACTTCTCAAAACAATACTTATTCAGCTTTCTTTCTAAAGTATGACCTAGATGGTAATTATATTGAAACTAAGATTATTGGGGATAATATAAACCTATGTTTTATTAATGATTTTTATGTTTTGAATAGTAATATCTATTTATTAGGTATGGCTAGAGCAAGTATTCAATTTAACAATACCACCTATCATGTTGATTATCATTCAGATTCTTTATTGTCCACAGTTGTATTATTACAGATAGATTCAAATTATAATTTAATATGGGGAAGTTCATTATATTCTAATATTAGTGGAACACAACCCTTAAATCATAGTTTGTCCATTGATAAAATCTCGAAAAAAATAACCTTTATTTCTGATATTGGGATGTCTGACTCTTTATTTTTAAATAATCAATTTTTAGACACTATTAGCAATACTTTTTTAATTGAATTAAAAAATAATGGAGACATAAATTGGATTTATAGTTTAAATTCTAGTACATATAGAGATGTAATTCATATGTCCAATGAGATTTTAATCGCTACTAATGAAAAAATTATTGTAATAGATAGTAGTGGATTATTTGTAAAAAAACATGAATTTGGGTCAAATGGAGTTGGAAATTACCCTCCAAAAGTTTTCCGTTTTACCAATGACAATAATAATTGTTATATGTTAGGACATGCTAATACTGATAACGCTACTTTAAATAATGTAAGTATTCCTATTAATTTAAACAATAGATTATTTGTTGCAAAATATGTGAATGATACAATTATTGATTTCAACTTTTATGGTAGTACTGCTGTGTATTTAACACCATTAAGTTTTGAAATGAAAAATGGATCTCAATATATATCCTCATCTAAGTTGATTTTACAGGACTCAATATTTATTGTAAATAATGATACAGTGCAACATTCCTCTCACTTTTTATTCAAGGGTAATAATGATGTGATTTTAAGTGTGATTAACTATAATAATATCGGAAAAGATGGAGTAAATAAATTAATAAAGATAGTTGATATTTTGGGAAGAGAAAAAAAGCCACAATCCAATGTTCCACTTTTTTATATTTATAATAATGGAACTGTGGAGAAGAGAATAATTGTGGAATAATGAATACTTACGAACAAAATATTAATACTTGGTTAAATGATAATAGTACATATACTACAATTGAAAACCATGTAGATTCTATTACTGATCAATATCCAGTCAACAATATTCAAATCAGACTAGATGATAGTATAAAAACTTTGAAATATTTAATAAAGATACAGACAAATAGGTTCAAGGAGATAGTAAAGAATAAGTTGCTATGGATATATCCAAGTTGGATTTAAAGAATAAAGAATTAATAAAACAGATGATAAATGGCTAAAAGAGTTTTTAAAAAATCAAGAAGTACTTCTGCTGACCGATCTAAAGTGAGGAAGGCAGTCAGAAAAGCAAGTACAACTAAAAATACAACTCCAAAAAAGGTAACAGGCAAGAAAACTAAAAGATAATGGCGTATAAGAAAGCTACATTCACTGAAAGTGTCTTTGTTAATTTTCCTTTTGATGATAACTATTTGGAACTTTTTAGGGGGTTAATCTTCACTGTTTATTATTGTGGATTCTTTCCGCGTACGGCATTAGAAGACAATAGTGCAACTGAACACCGTCTTGATAAAATATATAGCATGATTGAGGAATCTAAATATGGTATTCATGATTTATCAAGAGTGGAATTAGACCCAGACAATAATTTACCAAGATTTAATATGCCTTTTGAATTAGGACTTTTTCTTGGATGCAATAAATATTCTGAGGCAAGAAATCAGAAATTAAAAAAGTGTATGATTCTTGATGTAAATAGACATAGGTTTAAAATTTCTCTTTCAGACATTGGAGGTATAGACGGATATGGTCATGAGAATAATCATGAAAAAATTATTAAGTCTGTCAGAGATTGGTTACATACAACCTCAAGAAAAAATTCTATACCATCTACGCTTATTATAAAACAGAAATACAAGATTTTTCTTAAAGAATTACCTGAAGTATGTAATGATCTTCAATGGGATTTTAATGACTTAAATTATAATGAATTTTTGACTATTGTTGAAGAATGGATTGATGTTAATAAAGAAGAAATATAAAAATTCCAAAGAGAATGTTACTACAATAGTTTGGAATGTTGTAAGATCTGAAGTAAAATAAAATTCAATTATATGTAAGAAATAGAACTACTGAAAGAACTACTAAATCTTGAGAAGGAAAAACATGTGTTAGAAATACAAATTAGTATAAGTAAAAATAATGTAGAGGTTCTTAGAAAACGGATAGTGCTAAATTCAACATATTTAAAATTAAATAAATCCGAGACAATTAAAAATGAAGATATTCAAAAAATAGTTATTCATTCAAATACAAAGTATTAATTTTAATCCAATGAAATCAATAATAACATCTTCATTTAACTTTGTATACAATAATCTAAACCCTTGGATACATAAAGCAAATGAACTTTTACATTCAGCTATTATTCTTAGAGATATAAGTATAGATGCTTCAAAAAAAATAAAAAAAATTAAGAACAATGGCAATGAAGTTGGACCTGAAGTAGAAGTTATCATCAAAGATTGGTCGATTTTTAATCAAGCAACTTTGCTTTTTGGTTTTTTCTTAGAAAATATATTAAAAGGTATTTGGATTGATAAAAATAATATCAAGCATGACATTAATCTTAAGAAACTGCCCAAAGAGTTAATAACACATAACTTAGTTTCTCTTTCTCAAAAAGCAGATATTGAATTAACAAAGCCTGAAATAAAAGTTTTAAATCAATTTACTGCATGTATTATTTGGTATGGTCGTTATCCAGTTACTGTAAAACTAGAAGAATATCAAAAGCATTTTAAATCGCAACCTGCATATTTTATAGATAATGGATTGAAGGAAGAACTTCCAAAGGAATTAAAATCTATTATTAATAAAATATCTGATAAGATAAATTCTTAGATCCCTAACTTCAATTGAGTCATTATCTACTCCAAAGCAACCTTTCTAATAACTACAAAATCTTTATTTGATAACTCAAAGGTGTAAATGCCATTGGCAAGATTATTAATATTAATTTGCTTTTTATTTATACCTTGTATAGATGAAAAATCCTCACTATAAATTTCTTGCCCAAGAGCATTAAAGATCTTCAACTTTGTATTAATGACTTTTGCAGTTGTAAATTCTACTGTTAAATTACCATCCGTAGTATTTGGGTAAAGAATAAGATTAGTGATTTCAACTTCTGTTATGGAGGATGGTACAAAAGCAACATCAAAGAATGCAGTATCGGAAACACAACCATTTACATCTGTTACAATACACCAATAATTTCCATTGGATAATGGCGTTATGGTTTGTGTTATTTCTCCTGTATTCCACATATAAGTATGCGGAGTATTTCCACCTAAAGTATTTACTGTAATATCATTTGTATTTTGAGAAATGAAAGATGTAATTTGAGAAATTACTGTCAAATTGGTCGTAATGATACTATCACAACCATTGGCTGCTTGCAGTGTATCCGTATAAGTTCCTGATTGGTTATATGTGCTATTTCCCACAGTTATACTATCGCCATAACAAATTTGTAGTGTATTGGCAGTAGACACAGAATTGTTAATCGTTAAATTTAGTGTAGAAAGACTATCACAACCAATAGTGTTGTTAGTAGAATAAGTATAAGTTCCACTTGAGTTGTAAGTTTGCCCATTCCAGGTGTAAGAATCGCAAGCCATTGCACTTATTGTAGATGTGCTACTATTATTGATGGTTAAGTTAAGTGTTGCTGAACTATCACAGCCATTGGCACTTGCTAGTATGCTAAAGTATGTTCCAGAATTAGTGTAATTAATGCCATTCCAATTGAATGTATCACAAGCTGTATGGATATTAGTTGAGCTGCTACTATTATTTATTATTAAGTTTAGCATTACACTACTATCACAACCATACATATTTATTAATGAAGCATTATATGCTCCACTTGATGTATAATTATTTCCATTCCAGGTATAATTATCACATGCGCTAATATTTACACTAGATGCAGAACTAATATTGATTGTTAAATCAAGTATAGCAATAGAATCACAACCAACTGAATTAGTGCCTAACCAACTATAATAACCACTTGTTGTATAAGTTGTATTATTCCAAATTAAACTATCACAGTATGAGGTGATAGTAGTACTGGATGTTGAATATAGACAAGTTCCATCATCAATATTTGCATTAGGATTGTAATTACAAGCAGTTACATCCGTACAACCGTAAGCATTTATAATATAATTGTATGGTTTATCCCAAGGAAAACTTCCAGAAATTGTATTGCCATAAGCATTTCCACTAATTTTTACATAATAATTACCTGCTGGTAAATTAGTTTGGGTAAGATTTATATTTCCAGCAGTAGTTGCTATTTGATTAGTTAAAACATTTAAACTATTATCATATAAAGCTGCATATCCAGATGTTGGCAGATTAGCTATTGAAACATCTATAGTTGTAGGTTGTGTTAAAGTAAATTTGTAATAATCTAAATCAAAACTATAGTAAAGAGGATGGTTGGGATCTTGAAAAGTAAAATGCCCAATATAAGTTGTACCAACATCTAATTTATATGCTAAGCTACTATAATCTGGCTCATCAATTGCTTTAAAATTTATGTAATCTTTTTCTGTTAAACTAAGATGAGATGTTGATATTGCCTCAAATTTTTCAAATTGAGTTATGTTATAAAGATTTGCCAAATTAGCACTTGAAGTATAAACAATTCCATCTGTCCATGGGAACAATCCTAAACTACCAATCACACATGTATAATCAAGATTTGCAGGAATAGTCAAAGTATTTAATCCAGTAACAAAGTTACCCTCTTGTCCATTACAATTTACATCAACATTGTGATACGGAAAACTAATATTATTTTGTATATAAGAATCATATTCCAACACATTACCATTTAAAAAAGCCCCTGGATAACCTGTATAATAATACGAATCTCTTAAATCTCTAACTGCTTCAGATTTTTCATCATACAACATTGGTACAATTCCGACTGCAGTCATATCACTTCCTTGATGTGGAGTTCCACTAGTTATTAATTTTGCGACTCTATGATCACTAGAGAACCAATGAGAAGAATTCTGTAAATATTCTCTTGCGGCTAATCCTCCCATACTATGCCCCATTAATATTACTTTTTCTTTTCCTGTTATAGTTAGAATTTCATCTATTGCAATACCTAAAGCCTCACCCTGTACAGTTATTGCTGCTTGATTACTTAACCTTGTATTATTGGTAGTATTAGTAGATGGGCAATAAGTTGTATTACAATCAAAATTAATGATATAATAATCTCCTGTTTGTAAATTAGTTGTAAGATTATTAATTTCCAAGTTTAGGATACAACTATCTTGACTTGATGTACCATAACTATTTAGACAAAAATCCGAATAACCACCAAAAGTCCAGCCCCAATCATTTAATCCAAAAACCGGGTTTGATGAGTTTCCACCAAAAAAATCCCACCATGATGAAAAATCTCCACTAAGTCCATGTATAAAAATAATAGGGTATGGAAAGTTCATTATTGGAGGTGCTGTTTTTGCATAATCAAATTCATCTTTCTTAAATTCTAGTGGTTGTGGACCTACCTCTTTAATGTGCCCAATTTCCATATCTTCTTCATGTAAATTCGCATTTACATTAACCTGAGATATACCAAGAAGTGGCACAAATAATAATAGCGTAATTAGTAGTTTTTTCATAGCACATTGTTTTGTGTTCTATGATAACACTATAAACGAAAATGGGCTTGCATGCCAGTTTTTAGCATACAAGCCCATTAATATATTTAATTTCTAAAACAGGGTGTAAACCTTGACTGACATACATGCTAAACAAGGCTCCGCAAAGACCCTCCGACAACATATAAAGCAAGGACACACCCATACGGATGCACCTGCCTTTTGCTGTCGGATTAAAATTTGCGGATTTTAGTTTAGCAAACGACTATAGCAATATCAAAAAAGAACTAGTTTCTAAGTTCAAAAGTAGTAAAAATTCTTGATTTTTTAATCGTCTCTTTCTTTTCTATTTTTTGTAAATTGATAATAAAGAAAAGCTGCTAAAGCTACACCTCCAATTACAATAAATAAAGTGCTTAATTGGATTCCTGTTTTAGGGTGAGGATTCGGATTTAATGGTCCTCCAAATAGCTTGTCAATCACTTCTTTTTCCATTGTTTTCTGTTTTAGTTATTATTCTGAATAAATCGTCTTCAATTCTATACATATAAAAATCACCAAATCGTAAAACATACCTTTGATTTTTTCTATCAATTAAGATTTGTTCATCATACTTTGTAATATCAATACCGTATCCTTCTATTTGTTTTGATGTGAGGAAAACTTCTTTGTTGGACTGTAAAAGGGATTGTAGCTTTACAATAATCCCATCTTTAATAGGTAAATTACCATTACGCAATTCCCTTTTCTTTCTATTATTAAAGTCATCTCTACAGTTTTGGCTGCAGTAAAATTGATTCCTGTTTTTAGCAGTAAAATATTCTGAATTACAAACTTCCGAATCTGCATTATTGCATCTTCTTGTCAAACTCTCATTATTTAAATCTTCCATAATAACAACTATCTAAGTATTCTAAAATATCTGAAAGCTTGTACCAAATTTTTCCTGTATGAGAGTCCTTTGAATATGCCAATTTTCCATTCTTTCTTAAAAGGGCTGCTTTTCCTGCTGATATTTTTAAAAATTCTTGCAGTCCTTTATTGTCGTATATTATTTGGTCTGGCGGTAAGTTTTGCTTATCAATCTTTTGCATCAAAAAATCCAGTTTCTGATTGATATCATCCAAACCTTTAAGGTCTATTTTTATATTATTCATGCTTCTAAATTTTACACAAATATTTCTAAAAAGAGTTGGAATAAAAAAGTGAACTATAGCAGATTTCTTATACGAATTAGCATGTTTTCGTATGCTAATACACTATTATTAAGTGTGTTATAAGATTGTAATTGTTAAAGTAATTTTAAAACGGAATTTATTTTAATTAAATTTTTGCTACTTATTTTGCTTGCTTTTGCCAAATTATTTTTATCAATTTTTGCAGAATCATGTGTAAAACATTTTACTGTTACAACCCACTTATCTTTTACTGAAAATTTATTTTTTTTTAATAATTGATTGATAAAATAATGAAGAGAGGAAAGTGCTTTTTTCCAGTCAACTTTTTGTTTGATTTCATATTCTTTAAATATTGCTTTAAATGTTCCTAGTGTACAATCAATATAACCTTCATTTGTTAATCCTTTAAATAATAACTCTAGATTCTCATCAAACTTTCTGCTTTCTGAATAAATAAAATTTTCTTCTTTCTTGCTTTTCTTTTTGTATTCAATACAACTATGATGCTCTGAAATAAACTCTAATTCTTTTTTCAATGCGCTTAAATACTCTACTTTATTGTACTGATAATTTTGCTCTGCTTTTCTAATAGAGAAATTCAACTTATTTATCTCAACATCAAAATATTCTTCTCTATCTTCAAAAGCCATTCTTGTTAGTTTAATTACCTGTTTATTATTGAATTCTTTTACATCCTTTTTAATTCTGTCCTCTAATAGATTATGTCGTATATTTAACTCCTCAACTAGTGGACCTAGTTTATTTAAAAAATTCAAAAACAAATTTATTCCCAAGTTGTTATAGTTATCCATAGTTTTACTTATTGCTACTTAGTAATCGTTAGTTTTACTAAGTAAACTTGCGTTTTCATATCTTTACTAAGTAAATTTGTTATTAAAAATAAATTAATCATCTCCATTTAAAACTTTATCTAATGCATCATCTGTTTCTTTGTTCATAAAAGCTTGCTGATAATTTACGGTTGTTGTAATACTGCTATGCCGATATAATTTCTGTAGCATTTGAATAGGAATTTTATCTCCTGACAAATTACCAAAAGTATGTCGAGCAACATGACAAGTGATTTTCTTGTCTATCTCTAAATCCTTTGCCATAATTTTTAACCATTTATTAAACTTCTTAGTTGCAGTATTAATCTTTCTAATTCTATCCATTTCATCCTCTTCAATACAATTATTAAGTTCAGGAAATACATACTTATCTTTTTCTTTCTTATGCTTTTTATATT
>JAACCT010000059.1 GCA_009937255.1 Dehalococcoidales bacterium | reverse complement strand
TGCCACCATATTGGTGTTTCACTACAACAAACAGCAGCAGAAGATTTAATTAAAAACACAAATGGTGTTGCCAGGCAGTGAACTAAGCATAGAAAGCTTGCTGATGCACCTATTAAATCTTCTTTATATGTTATTTTATGTATCATTATCAATTAAACTTTACAAATTTAAACAATTAACGCGAATCAGTTGCGTTATATATTTTTATTTTTATTTTTGATTATGATTAAATTACAAAATATTTCTAAGTCTTTCAAAAATGAAAAGGCTCTTGATAATCTTTCTTTAAGCGTTAATTCTGGTGAAATCTATGGTCTTTTAGGAGCAAATGGAGCTGGAAAGTCTACAACCTTAAATTTACTTTTAGGTTTTTTAGATTCTGATAGCGGATCAATTGAAATTACCAATTCAAAAGATCAACAAGCTATTGCTAGAGATAAAATAGGTTACATTCCGGAAAATGTTAATCTCTATCCTTATTTAAGTGGTATTGAAAATCTTGATTATTTCTGCAAGATTTCGGGACTAAGTTTTAATTCGCAAAAGCTAAAAGATTTACTAAACGAATGCGGTTTAGAAGATGGATCCCATAATAAAAAAACTTCTGAATACTCTAAGGGGATGAGACAAAAAGTAGGAATTGCAATTGCTTTAGCAAAAAATGCAAATATTTATTTATTAGATGAGCCAGCAAGTGGTTTAGATCCAATGGCTAGTAATGAACTTTCAGTAATTTTAAAGAAATTATCATCACAAGGAGCAACTATTCTTATGGCTTCTCATGATCTTTTTAGAGTTAGAGAAACGTGTGATAAAATAGGTATTTTAAAACAAGGCTGTTTAATAAAAGAGATGTTATCTAAAGATGTAACCTCTAACGAACTAGAAGAAGTTTATCTGAATTTCATGCAAAGTTAATTATAATGAAAGAAATAATAATTAATGAATGGGTAGGTTATTTTATAAATAAGCTATTTGTTTTTTTAGGTGTTTTTTTTATCTTTTTTTTGAGTTTGGTAACTTTTTTAGGAATTATTCAAAATGATAAGATTCAAAATGAACAAAAATTAGCTCATGAACATATAAGAGCGCAATGGGATGGGATGGAAGCCTCTAACCCTCATAGTGCAGCTCATTATGGAACTTATGCATTTAAGCCTATTTCAGTTTTAAATAGTATTGATGAAGGTATAAGTTCTGTTACAGGAAATGTTTTAAGGCTAGAAGGTCATCGTCAAAATGATATAGTTTTTTCGGAGGCATCACAGTCTTTAATTATTTCAAAATTTGGTAAACTAAATCCGTCGTTAATCTTTCAGTTCATTATTCCTTTACTTTTAATTTTCTTTTCTTTTAATACTTATATATCTGAGAGGCAAACGGGTAGATTAAAGCTTATGCTTGTACAGGGAGCAAGTTTGAGGAAGATTATTTTTTCTAAAGTATTAAGTATTTGGTTTATTGGCTTATTATTACTGCTCCTAACATTATTTATCCAAATAATATTTAATTCTGATAATATAAATTCAGATGTTATTATTAGACTATCTGTTCTTTTTCTTTCATATGCATTTTATTATTTTATACTAATTAATATTACAATTTTATTATCTGTTATTTTTAAAAGTAGTACAGCAGCTTTATCATTAACTGTTCTAACATGGGTTTTTTGGACAATATTTTTTCCTACAATAATGGGTAATACAACAGAAAAGCTATCTCCATTACCAACAAGAATAGAATTTAAAGAAGCTATGTCTGAGGATAGATCTAAGGGTATTGATGGGCATAATCCAAGAGGAGAAAGAAGAGATGCATTAGAAAAAGCTACATTAGAAAGGTATAATGTGGATAAATTAGAAGATTTACCAATTAATTTTTCTGGAATTGTTATGCAAGAAGATGAAGAGTATGGAAATATGGTTTGGGATAAGCATTTCGGTAATTTATATATTCAACTTGAAAAGCAAAAGAATAATTATCAACTTAGTGGATTTATTAATCCTTTTGCAGCACTTCAAAATCTAAGTATGGGAAGTGCAGGCTCAGATATGTATCATCATTTAGATTTCTTAAATAAATCAGAATCATATAGAAGAGTGTTTATAAAGACTTTAAATGATGAATATGCTTTTGGAGGCTCAAAGACAGGAGAAAGAGGATGGAAGGCTTCCAATGAGTTTTTTAGATCAGTTAAAGATTTTAATTATGAATTACCTACTTTTTTATCTTTCTATACTAAGTATTTAATAGATATTATAATTCTTTTATTTTGGGTGTTTTTTACTTCAATTTTAGTTTACTTTTTCACAAGAAAAATTACAGTATGATAAGATATTTAAATATTTTTTTATTTGAGTTTAAACACTTTCGAAAAAGTAAAACAAAGGTTATAAGCTATTTGGTTTTTATACTTGCATGTGCATTTTCATTATTTAATGGTTTTGAATTACAAAAAAAACATTTAAACACAATTGATAATATTCAAATAAATGAAGATGAATCTATTTCTGAAATTATTACTTGGTATGAAAATGGTGAAAAAGGACCAAAAGACAGGTCTTGGATTGATGTTACAAACCCATATTGGTCTATTAGGTATTCTTCAACATACATGATAAAAGAACCATCTAAATTACTTCCCTTAGGTATTGGTCAATCTGAACAATATGGGTATTATCAGAAATTATCTATATGGAGTTCTCCTTTTGATAGTGATATTGCTGAGGAAATTACCAACTATGAGAGGCTAATTAATGGAAATATAGATTTCTCATTTCTTATCCTTTTTTTACTTCCATTATTGTTAATTATTTTAACATTTAATATTAATGGTTTAGAGAAAGATTTAAAATTTAATAATCTAATATCCATTCAAGTAGGAGGAAGTAAAAAATGGATTTTTTACAGATTACTTTTTTATACTTTTCTAGTAACCACAACTATTAATTGTATGATTTTTTCGGTGGCCTTTATAAATAATGTCTTTAATCAAGAGTTGTTACACTTAATCTTATTATCCAATCTATATATTTTAATTTTCATTGTTCCTTTTTATTTTATAATTAAATCTAGCGATGGAAGTACTTCAATTGCTTTTAAAATGATAAGTTTATGGTTGTTATTATGTGTTTTAATTCCAGGAACTGCTCACCAATATGCAAATTTCAAATATCCTGTTAATTATATGACTGATTTTCTTGATGCAAATAGAAAGGAAACATATGATGTCTTTAAATACTCAAAAGAAGAATTAAATACTAGGCTATTAGAAATATACCCCAACCTAAATTCTACTTATCATGCAAGAGATACTTCTGTTAATAGAACTGTGGTAAGAAACACAATGAGTGCTATAGTTAATAAGCTGAATACTAATGCAATTGGTAAAATTGAACAGCAAAATAATTTAAAGAATAATTTAATTGTATCAACATATTGGTATAACCCGGTTTCATACTTCCAAAATAAATGGAATGCCATAACTTGTTCAGATTATCATGCTTACAGTAAGTTTCGAAATGATATTCAAAGAAAAATTGATGATAGACTTGAACTACTAGTTTTTGAATGTTGGGATAATAAAACTGTTGATCTTAAAAAGTATAATAGTTATTTAAAAACTTTAAGACAGAGTAATTAATTTAAAATGGATTATAAAAATATTTTTTTAAAAGATTATTTTCTTTTTAACAGTGCCATCTTCATATAAATAAAAAAGTAATTTATTTTTTTCTTTTAAACTTTCAGATCCTAGAATATTAATTACTTTTTCTAGCTTCAAATCAGATTTTGACGTGTTTTGGATTCCAGTAGTGTTCAGGCATTTAGAATTAACTTCAATATTATAAAAAAAGTAGTAGTAGCCAGGTTGAGAAGCGCTTGAGCCTTTTATGTTTACCATATCCGCAATATTGTATGGGTAATTTGATCCAGTATTATTTCTAAATAGCCCAGAATTATTATTAGCAATCCCTAGCTGTAAATTTGATGCAATTGGAACATCAAAATTCAGAATTATATTCTGCTTGCCTGGAAATATAGATAAAGTTGTGTCGTCTATTACATTTCCATTGTTATTTCTTAATTCAAAAGTTATATTTTTAAAATCTTCAGCGTAAACATCACTTGATTTAATCAAACAATTGTCATAACTATCAAAAATAAGATGTTGGTTGTTGTAGAAATATGATCCGCTTCCAATATTATTATCTATAGCACCACCAAAGAAAGTACTCACATTTGCATTTGAATTATAGTTTGATGCAGTCGGATTCATACAGCCTAGTACTGCTTGAGTGCAGCTTCCATCATCATAACATGCATCTACACTATAATTAATAGCATTAGGATCTGTGCAGCCAGAAATGTAGCAACAACTTCCATCATCTGTTAATGCTTGACTAGAAAAATTAAATGCTGAAGAATCAGTACAACCACATTGTTGGTCTAATTTATATTTAACTACTGAAACAGGCATTGATGGGGTGTTGTAATTATTGTTTTGACCTAATAGAAAATATACATCACAGCCAATAACAAAATTTCCAGGAGCCCAAATTGCATCACCTGGGTGTGATGCTAACTGATTCCAAACATCATTTAATGGATCGTATTCCCAAAACTCTCCATTATTTAATGGATTATGATCATCACCGTCTCCACTTAGTATGTATCCCTTATCATTATATGTAAATTGTGTACCTGCTACTCTTGCTTCTGATGGGAAATTTGATAGCTGTAACCAACTATCATTTGAGGGGTCATATCTATAAAAATCATTATAAATATAGGAGTTTGCAGATGGGTTGCTTCCAGGACCTGTAACACTACCATGTCCAAAGCCTACATATGCATAACTTCCTAATCCAAAGTAGAATGGGTGATGTCTATTGTTACCAATAATATCACTTTTTTGATTCCAACTATCTAAGTTTACATCATATTCCCACCAATCTCCTAAATTACCATTATCATTACTTCCACAGCCGACATATATTTTATTAT
>JAACCT010000058.1 GCA_009937255.1 Dehalococcoidales bacterium | reverse complement strand
ATTAACTCAAGACGAAGCTGATAGTAAATTAAAATCTATTTTATCGGGTGATTTTAAGGGTAAAAAACCTGGTAGATTTGGAGAAAAATAATTTTACATACATACATACAATTGTAATAAAGAAATATTTATGACACATAAAATATTAATTTGTGAGGATGATAAATTTATAGCATCATCAGTTTCTGAATATCTTCAGGCATTAGATTATAATATTTCAACAGTAAATAATGGTGAAGAAGCTATAGAAGAATTTAATAATTTTAAACCTGATTTAGTTTTACTTGATGTTATGATGCCTAAATTAAATGGTTTAGAGGTTATTAAAATTATTCGTAGTAAGTCAAGAATTCCAATAATATTTTTAACTGCTAAAGTTTCTGTTGATGAAAAAATATTAGGATTAGAGTTAGGAGCTGATGATTATATAGGTAAGCCTTTTAGTATGAGAGAACTTTTGCTAAGAATAAAAGCAATATTAAGGCGAAATTTGCAAGAGAACAATGAACAAACAATCTCTTATGGAAATATTAATTTATTTCCAAATAAAAGAGAAGTGCTAATAAAAGAAGATATCGTTTCTCTTACTAAAACAGAATTTGATTTCCTAGAATGTTTAATGAAAAATTATGATCAAGTTTTAAGTAGAGATCAAATATTAGAATATTCTAAGCTAGATGATTATTTAGATTCTTATGACAGAGTTGTAGATGTTCATATAAAAAACTTAAGAAAAAAATTAGATAAATTTAGTTCTGATATCAAAATATTAACTGTTAGAAGTCTTGGATATAGGGCAACAATTGTATAAAAAATGAGACTTCAATTAAAAATAATTTTATCTTTCTTTGTTTTTATATTTCTTAGTTTTATTGCTAGCTATATAACCATGTATGTAATTTGGCAAAAAAATGTAGAAGAAAGAAATTCTTTGTATAGAGAAAGAATTTCTCTATCAATTTCAGAGACTTTAGCAATGTATTATAATTCAAGAGGATCATTTGATGGTGGATTTGAAAATGTTTTAGTAAACCTTATGACTAATGTTGGCCTTGATCCAGAAAAAGATTCAGTAGGGGTTATAGATTCAAATTTTGAATGGATTATAGCTAGCCCAGAGGCTATTAAACAAAATAAAAGTTTAGTAAAAAATAAAATAGATTCAAATGAATATTTAGTATATCCAATAATGGTAGATTTTGAAAAAATTTATCAGCCTGATGAAAAGCTTATTGATCCAATCAAAAGAAGAATTACAGAAGCCTTTAGACTTGGTTTTATCACGGCAGAACAAGCGAACATAATGATCACTGAAATAGAAGAAAATCAATCTAGTATATTAAACGTATTTAATAATCCTGATAATTTAAAGCTAGTAGGTTCGTTAGTTTTTTTAAATGAAGAATTAAAATTAGAAAACAAATATTTTAATTTACTACTGATATCATTCTTCATAATAATTTTTATAAGTATTGTAGTAGCGTATTTAATTTCTAGACAAATAGCTTCTCCTATAAAGAAATTAACTAATGCTACTCTTAAAATCTCAGAAGGTATTTTTGAGCCTATTGAAATGAAAAAATCTTCAAATTCTGAATTTAGTTTATTAACAAAATCATTTAATTCTATGACAAATAGAATGCAAGAAATTCAAAATCAAAGAAAACAATTATTTTCTGATATAGCACATGAACTCAGAAATCCTTTAACTGTTTTAAGAATAAATATAGAAGGTATTTTAGATAATAAAATTAATCCATCAGAAGAAAAATTTGAACAAATTAATGATCAAATTATTTTATTATCTAATTTGGTAAATGATCTAAGCTTAATTGCTACTTCTGAAGCAGGAGAATTAAAATTAAATAAAGAAATGGTTGATATTACAAATGAAATAAAAGAATCAGTAGATTCTTTTACTGAATCCGCAAATCAAAATAAGATTAAATTATCTAATGAAGTTTCTTCAACTTTATTTTTAGACATTGATAGAAGTAGAATTAAACAAATTTTTGCAAATATATTATCTAATGCTTTGAAATATATTAATCCAGGAGACGAAATTTTAATTAAAATTCAAGATGAAAAGGAAAGTCATATAATAAAATTTATTGATAATGGTCCAGGTATATCTGAAGATAAATTAGATAAAATTTTTGAAAGATTTTATAAAATAGATTCTAGTAGAGATAGAAATTATTTTGGTTCTGGATTAGGGTTAGCTATTACTAAGCAACTTGTTAATGCTCATGGTTGGGATATCAAAGTCAAAAGTAAAATAAATATTGGAACTGAATTTTATATAATTATTCCTAAAATCTAACAAAATAAATCAAAATATATATATGGATAAAATAGTTTTTTATGATCATAATTGTAAAATTTGTACATGTTTTGCAGTATCAATGAATAAACGAACAAATTATTGGAATTTCTTACCTAATGATGAGCAAACTATATTAAATTCAGGTATAAAAATAGATGTGTCAATTCCAAAAAATAAAATAGTTTGCATAGATACGGAAATTTTTTTTGGAGGTATTGCAATTTTAAAAATCTTTAGTGAATCTGGAAATAGATTATCAATATTTTCAAAATTTCTCTTAAGATTAAAACCTTTTTATTTTTTTTATAATATTGGTTATTTATTATTTTCTAAAAATAGGTCTAAATTTGCTTTTTTGACAAAATATTTAGATTGTTGAATATACTATATTTTTCTTATATCTGGGTTTTTATAAAAAATCAAAGAATTTATAATAATTAAAATAAAAGCTGCTATCATAACTGACACACTTGAAGTTAGAAATTCAGCCATAATTCCTAAAAATAAAGCTCCAGTAGACATTAAGCTAAATGTAATAGTATGAATTCCCATCACTCTTCCACGCAAATTTTCAGGAACATTTAAGTGAAGAAGCGACATTGAACAGACCATAAAAATAGAGTTGAAAGTTCCTGTAAAAAAAATAAATATTATTGAGAGAATTAAATTATATGAGATCCATGGATTAGCATAAATATTTTCTTCTAGTATGAAAAAGTTAGTTATACCAAATAAAAGTAATACTATGACGGAAAAAATATTTGCAGATAACCCTAATTTTCCTAAGTTTATATTTCTTTTTAATCTTGATGTTATTGCTGTACCAAAAACAGCCCCAACTCCAGCACAAGATAATAAAACCCCCAATATTTGCGCAGATAAGTTCCCAAAAGATGTTTTGCTATATGAATCAGAAAAAGCAGGGAGTAATTGTAAATAAGAAATCCCTATCATACTAGTTATATAATTTGAAAAAATAATAACTCTGAATAATTTATTGTTATAGATAAAATCAATACCTTCTTTAGTATCTTTAAATATAGATTTTTTTTCTTCTTTTTTTCTTATAACCTTATTTGGTTTTATTACTATCATTGCTATTCCCATGATAAAAAAACCAATAGAGCTAATAAAAAAAACTGTATCTGTACCATAAAACGCTATTATAAAACCTCCGAATCCTGGTGCTAGAATTCTCATACCTTGCCATAAAATTGCATTAAGGGAAACGGCACTTATCATTTGACTTTTATCATCTATAAATTGTGTAAAAATAGATGATCTAGCAGGCCAATCAAAACCACTTATTAAGCCTAATACTGAAGTTAAAATTATGACAATAAATACTGTTTCAAAATCAAAGGCATCAATTAATGCTAGTATCAGAAGAACTATTGTCATCGCAAAAGAAGTTATTACTAGAAGGATTTTTTTTTCTATTCTATCGGCTATAACTCCACCCAAAAAATTAATTACTATAGTTCCTATTCCAAAAACTGCAGCAGATAATCCTAAAAGAAATTCTGAGCCACTTAAATCAAATACTAATTTACCACCTGCTAAGAAAAGTAATTGCGATCCACCTACTGATGCTAAAGATGCAGACCAAAACAATCTATATTTTTTCGATTTTAATGCAGAAAAGGTACCTGTATTATTGTTATTTATTTGATTTTCCAGTCTCCACCAAATATTTTAGTAGTTTCAGAAATTAAATTTTTCGAACCTAAAATAATATTTTTTTTGCCATATTTTGAATTACTTTCTGCATATCCAGCTCCTGATTCAAGGGATAAAATTTCTAAAGCAATCGTTTCCCAAGGATTTAAGTCTACTTCTATAACAATATCTATAGCTCCAGAAAAAGCAAGTGAATATCCAAAACAATCAGCATACCCTCTAGATTCCCAGACTAAAGAATCTATTTGGTGCAATTGATCAATTAATCCTTCTTTTATGAATCTTTGTGGAGACCCATAAGTAACTATAGCTTTTGAGAAATCATCTATATTTGATGCATTAATCTTATTAAGGTTTTTAGCAGTACCATGATTTTTTATAGATATGTATCGATCATTAAGTTTAGGTATATCAATGAGTCCCATTATAGGTATTCCTTTGAAAGTTAATCCTAGAATAGTGCCGTAGAGTGGAATTCCTTTAGAAAATGATGTAGTACCATCTATAGGATCAACATACCAACAATAATCTGAATTATTTTCTTTACTTAAAACTTCTTCAGTTACTATATCTGCATCACTTTTATTTAAAATTTGAAATATTTTTTCTTCTGTTATCAAATCATATTTTGTAATTAAACTACCATCTTTTTTTAGGTTACTGTCTGCAAAATCAATATTTTTAGTAATTTCTCTGCTCTTGTCTAAAGCTTCATTTCCGAGTTGTAAAAAATACTCTAATGAGCTATCTATGTTTTTAAATATATCTTTCATGTTTTAATATTTTTTTATAAATACTTTTTGATGTTATAGTTTGAAGTTTTTTGGAGCGGAAGACGAGATTCGAACTCGCGACCTTCTCGTTGGCAACGAGATGCTCTACCACTGAGCCACTTCCGCTTATATAATAACTAGAATATCTTAATTTTTATAAAATTTTCAGTTCAAAAAATATTTTTTTTCATTATTTTTTAATTAATTTATTAATGAATCTTTGTTATAAAACCTTTTTTAATCTTTTTACCTAGTGTATAAATGTTCATATCCTTTAATTATCCTTATACATTTATGAAAAAAATTAAATTTATGGACACATCATTTCGTGATGGATTTCAATCATGTTATGGAGCTAGAGTAAAATCAGAAGATTTTTTACCTGTACTGAAAGCTGCAGTTGAGGCTGGAAATGATAACTTTGAAATAGGTGGTGGTGCTCGTTTTCAAAGTTTATATTTTTATTGTCAAGAAGATGCTTTTGAAATGATGGATAAATCGAGAGAAATAGTGGGTAAAAGTATAAATCTTCAAACTTTGGCTAGAGGAGCTAATGTTGTCGGACTTGAATCTCAATCAAGAGATATAATAGATCTTCATGCGAAGTTATTCAAAAAACATGGTATAACTACCATAAGAAATTTTGATGCTCTTATGGATATAAGGAATCTGTCTTATTCGGGAGAAAGAATAAAAAGCGCAGGTTTAAATCATCAAATAGTCATCGCTTTAATGGGGCTTCCTCCAAGTTTAAAAGAGAAATATTATCATTCTGCTGAATTTTATACTGACAAAATAAAAGAAATTCTAAAAGCTGATATACCATTTGATAGCTTAGCATTCAAAGATGCCTCAGGAACAACACCTCCATCTATCGTTTTTGACTGTATAAAAAATGCTAGAAAACTACTTCCTGAAAAAACATTGATTCAATTTCATACTCATGATACTGCAGGTATGGGCTTTTCTAGTAATATGGCAGCAATTGAAGCTGGTGCAGATATAATTGATTTAGCAATGGCTCCAGTAAGTGGTGGAACATCTCAAGTAGATATATTAACTATGTGGCAAGGATTAAGAGGTACAAAATATACCTTAGATATAGATGAAGAAAAAATATTAGAGGTCGAAAAAATGTTTATTGATAACATGAAAAAATATTACCTTCCTCCTGAAGCTACAACAGTAAATCCAGTTATTTCATTTTCTCCAATGCCAGGAGGGGCGCTTACAGCTAATACACAGATGATGCGAGATAATAATTCTTTAGAACTTTTTGGGAGAGTAATAGAAAATATGAGAGAAGTTGTAGCCAAAGGAGGCTTTGGAACATCAGTAACTCCTGTGTCACAATTTTATTTTCAACAAGCATTTGTAAACACTGTTCAGGGTAAATGGTCAAAAATTTCAGATAATTATGGAAAGATGATATTAGGATATTTTGGTAAAACTCCTACAGATCCAGACCCTGAAATTATTAAAATTGCCTCAGATCAATTATCTCTGAAGCCTACTAATGAAGATGTGCACGATTTGAATGATAATAATCCAAAATTAGGAATTGTTTATAATAAAAAACTCCTAAAAGATAAAAACTTAGAAACTACAGATGAGAATATATTTATTTCTGCTACTTGTGGAGATCAAGGTATAGCCTTTTTAGAGGGAAAGGTGAGCTTGGCATTAGATATTCAAATGATACAAAAGAACCTACTACCTCGAAAGCAACATCAAATCTAAATACTTACAAAACTAAAGTTTCAGTTAATGGTACAGATTATGAAGTTACTATTAATTCAAATTAAATTTTTTATAAAATAACAAATTATCTTAGAGCTTTTAAATTATGGATTCAATTTTTACTAAAATTATAAATAAAGAAATTTCAAGTGACATAAAGTACGAAGATGATTACTGCATTGCTATTAATGATATAAATCCTAAATCTGAGATACATATTTTAGTTATACCTAAGAAACCTATAATTAATATAAGTACTTCCAAAGATTCAGATAAGGATTTATTAGGACATTTATTACTTATTTGTAAAAAATTAGCAAAACAATTTAATCTAGAAAAAGATGGATATCAAATCCTGACAAATATCGGAGAGGGCGGAGGACAAACTGTTATGCATTTACATTTTCACTTATTGAGTGGTAATGCTGTAACATTATAATTTTTTTTATATAATATTTATTAATACATTCCATAAAAGGAGAAAAAAATGGCTTTGACTGAAGGATCTCAAGTTCCTGATTTTAAATTAATTGATCAAAATGATAATCTAATTACATTAGACTCTTTAGCGGGTAAGCCTGCAGTTTTATATTTCTATCCTAAAGATGAAACTCCTGGTTGTACAATTGAAGCTTGTGAATTTAGAGATATTTATACTGAATTCGATAAACTTGAATGTGAAATATATGGGATAAGTCCAGATGATGGAAATTCTCATCAAAAATTTATAAATAATCATTCCCTTCCCTTTACTCTTTTATGTGACACTGATAAAAAAATGATTAATGACTATGGAGTTTGGGGAGAAAAAAATATGTATGGCAAAATAAGCAAGGGTATTATTAGGTCGACTTTTCTTATTGATAAAAACGGAGTCCTCATAAAAAAATGGACAAATGTTAAAGCTAAAGGTCATGCTGAAAAAGTTAAAGCTGAGTTACAAAAAATTTAATTTATTTTTTGTAAATTTGTACTCTATGTCTGCAAGAATCTGTTATAAAAATTAATTCGTCATTTGTTTCAATTCCTGCTGGTCTCCAGAATCTCTTTTCTTCTTCAAATGAACCTGCACTTTCTCGCCAACTAGATTGTTCAGGGTTTACATCTAAAAATTCTTTGCACCATTTTGATAATGTTGCGTCACCAATTAATTTATGAGAAAAGTTATAATTTTTATCATAAATTACTACATTATCATCTCCCCAATTTGTTATATATATATCCCCTTTTTCATCAATATGAACAGAAGAAGGCTTATTGAAATTTTCATTATTAAAATTTTGAATTATCTTTATAAATTCTCCTTTTTTATTAAAAATTTGAATACGGTTATTTCTCCAATCTGCAACAAAAATATTATCCTGTGAATCAATAGCTAAACCCCAGGGATAATTAAATTGACCTTCTAAATCACCAAATTCCCCAAATGAGCTTATATAATTTCCTTTTGTGTCAAATTTTTGAATTCTTGAATTTAAGTGATCTACTACTAATAATTCATTATCTGAATTTATAGCTATACCTGAAGGTCTATTTAGATCTCCTTTTCCATGTCCATATTTACCCCATTTCTCAATAAAATTGCCTTCTAAATCGAAAATAGAAATTCTGTTAAGATGTTCATCTGAAAGATAATAATTATTATCTAAAT
Source organism: Dehalococcoidales bacterium (assembly GCA_009937255.1). GTDB lineage: Bacteria > Chloroflexota > Dehalococcoidia > Lucifugimonadales > Lucifugimonadaceae > TMED-70. The sequence continues at coordinate 17,901 of JAACCT010000058.1, read as the reverse complement.
CGAAAGCTATAGAAGTGGGTAAAATTGATTGGCCATCTTCTTCACCCCAATTAGCAAATTCAAACTTATGTTCAGATTGTACTGAAACAGCACTTACTCTATTATTTTTATTAGAAGCATTAGATCTGCTTAATATAAAAAGCAAATCATTTTTAAATTTTATGTCTATAGGATTCATAAAACCTCTTCCCTCAAAAGAAGCGATTCCTATTGTATGACTATATTCTAAAGATGAAGTTACCATTATGAATTTATTAAATTAATTGTAGAAAACTTTTCATTCAAAATTTTTTCAGATTAGACATCCAAAATATCTTCTAAAATTGTAGAATAAAGATTCCTAAAATCGGTGTTAAATTTAATATCCCCTTCCAGTTGTGCTGCAGGATCTAAATTTGGATATTCCCCATAAAGTCCACCTTTAACCGAATTCCCTAATAAAAACGCCACTCCTCCAGAACCATGATCTGTACCTGTTCCATTATCAGCAATTCTTCTGCCAAATTCTGAAAAAATCCATATCACAGTTTCATCATCTAATTTTTGTTCTTTTAAATCTTTTTGAAAACAATCAATAGCTGTTGAAAGTTGTTTCCAAAGTAAAGAATGGTTTTTTAATTCATCAGTATGAGTGTCAAAACTTCCATGAGAGGCATAAAATACTCTAGTTCCTAATCTTGCACTTGCTACTTGGGCAATTCCTTTTAGTGATTGTGCAATAGGATTATCTTCGGGATATTCAACAGAAGAATTATAATTTTTTGGTGCTTCGCTAAGAATATCTGCTCCATCAAGCGCACCTCTTCCTGTTTCTAATAACCTAATGGAAGGCATTCCTTCTAAATTCATTGGTTGGTAAATTCTATCAATTGTATCTAATAAAATATCTCTATTTTTTGATCCAGAAACTCCAGTATACAAACCATAAGATTCCAATGCTCCAACAGAAGCAACTGAAACTCCTGGGCACGCTAAAGCACGAGGTAAACCTTTTCCAAAATTAACAGCCGTTATTGGATTTGATCCACTAGGATCAAGATTTTTAATTGTTTTGCCTAGCCACCCTATAGAACTACTTTCGTAAGGTTCGGCTGTGTGCCAAATATCCATAGATCTAAAATGAGATCTATTTGGGTCAGGGTATCCTATTCCCATCATTACTGCTAAATTATCTGCATCATATGAATTTTTAAAAATATCCATATTAGAATTGAAAGCAATTTTGTCATCTATAGGGATTATAGATTCATTCTTAAGGCCCATATTTGGCCTATAGTCATAATATAATCCTGATTCGTAGGGAACTATAGTATTTAAATAATCATTTCCACCACTCAACTGTATAACAACTAAATTTTTCTCTTTTTTCATCTTTTTCTCCTAATTAGCAATATTGAAAATCCGGAGTGGATACAATTATTTTTAATAAATCTATTATTTTATTTTCTTCACTTATATTATTATTTTTATTCAAGTGTTCTTTTATAATTTCTCTTGTTCTATCACTAATTTCTAAATATCCTAATGCTTCCAGTGAAGCATTAACAAAATCTTCGTTAGAATCTAATTTTTTTGAATAAATTATTTCAATGATCCGCTTTACTCCTGGAGAATTGAGATTCGTAATTTCATCACTAGCATAATTAATTCTTTCGATTAATGAACCACTATCTATCCATTCTTCACCTTCATGCCAACCTTCTACACTTGGAGGATTAAGAAGCAATTGACCCATTAAAAAAGTATTAGTAGCTAATTCAGCTGAATCCAAATCTGGGACTTGGAATCTATCAACCATCCTTGAAATACCAAATACTAAATCTGAAGGACTTTTTACTTTTTTAAATATGATTTCTTTTGATTTAAAATGATCTGACTTAAATAATGATTCTAGTACTATTCTAATATTTCCTTCGTTTTTTAAATAAATATCTGCCAGTATATTTATTTCTTCCCAATTTTCTTCTTCTGAAACAAAAAAAAGATAAAGTCTTTTGCATATAAATTTTGCAGTTGAAGGATGTAAAGAAACCATTTCAACAATATCTTCACCATTGAAATTGCCTGTTTTTCCTAAAAAGGTTTTTTCAGAATTATCATGATCAAGTTCATCAAAATTAAATTCCATTTTAAATGGACCTAGTAAAAAAGGTGGAGGAGTAGGTTTTGAAGCCCAACCTGTAAAGGCTTTAGCTGCCACCTTAACATCTTCCTCAGAATATGCTCCTTCTCCATTTTCATCTATACCCATTGAAAATAACTCTAATAATTCTCGGCCATAATTTTCATTTGGAGCATTTTTATGACTATTTTGATTATCTAACCAATACATCATTCCTGGATCTTTCGAAATATTTAGCAATAAGTCGTTAAATTTTCCTAATCCATATTTTCTAAAAAGATCTATTTCTTCAAGCATTGCCAACCCGTGATCAAGCTTCACACCCCCAACAGCTAATAAACCATGCCAAAACAAAGCAATTTTTTCTTCTAATTGTTTTTTTGATTTAGCTAATCTCCAAGTCCATTGAGGATCTGCATGTCTAGCTGTTCTAGCTTCTACAGATGCAATAAAATATCTTTCTAATAAATCTTGGTCCTCAGGTAATGAATATTCTGGATTCAAAAGTTCGTCAACAATTTCATCATATTCCATAGTTGAAAACTGTTCAATTTGATCATATGAACAACCAAAACCAGCTCTTCTTAATAAATGAGCTATAAGATTTTTTTTTCCTAAATTTATATTTGTTGTCATCATAATTAAAGATTAAATATATTACTTGAAATTTTTGTAATCAATATCATAAACCATAATTAAGTGGTGCCTAGGGACAGATTCGAACTGTCGACACCTGCGTTTTCAGCGCAGTGCTCTACCCCTGAGCTACCCAGGCACTTAAAATCTAATTTTGTCTAATATTAATATTTAGCAAAAAAATTTTATAATGAATGACTTAAAACATGTCAAATAACATAATTATTCATTATTATTTATATTATGCCAGTAATTTGTATATCATCATCAAATAAAAGTGTGGGTAAAACAACTATTTTATCCGGAATGGTCCATGAATCCATTAAAAGGGACCATAAAACGTTTATGGGAAAATTTGATGGAAAGAAAATTATAGGTCACGATGAACTTGATGGAATCCTAAATAACAACGAAAATTTAACAGAATTATCTAAATCAGATATAGCATTTGTTGAAATGAATGATATTGGTCATGAAGAACAGAATAAGTTTTTAGAACAAAATGATGCTAAAATTATTTTTGTTGAAAACGAAGTAAATAATTTAAATGATTTAAAAAATATTTATGACGAGAGATTAATTGGTTTCATTGTTAACGGTGTTTGGAAGTATAAAAAAAATGTATTAGTTGAAGATCTTTTTAAAAGCTAATTGAGTAAAGAAATTTTAGCTATACTTGATCAAGATAGATTTTTCATGTCGAATACAATAAAAGATGTATCTAAATTTTTGACTACAAATAAAATAATTGGAGAATATAATTCCAATAAAATAATAGAAAATTATTTAATTGGAGGATTTGTTTTAGACTGGGGTCCTGAATATTTTTCTACTAAAGAAAATGTAGCCCTAATTGTTAGAGGAGATAGACCTGATCTTCAACTTTCAGCTATTCAATCAGAAACTATCGCTCTAATAATTGCAACAACTAATATAACTCCAGTTGAATATGTTATTCATGAAGCAAAAAGATTAAAAATTCCAATTTTAATTGTTGAAGAGAACACCGAAGAAGCTTTAGAAAAATTGTCTGATTCAATAGATTCATTTAAATTTGACCATAATGACAAAATTTTACATTCAAATAAAATTTTAAATAATAGCTTGAACTTTGATTCTTTGTTTGAAAAATTATTATCACCATTAACTAAGTGATAACGGATGGCTGATCTTAACTCAAAAATACTACATGGATTATCTGATAATCAAAAAAATGCTGTTATGCATCCTTTGAAACCATTATTAGTAATAGCTGGTCCTGGATCTGGAAAAACTAGAGTTATGGCACATAGAATACCTTGGTTAGTAAATAATTTTAATATTAAACCATATGAAATTCTTGCTGTAACTTTTACCAATAAAGCAGCTAAAGAATTAATGCTAAGAGCAAATAAATATTTGCCCGACTATTTAAACCCTTTAGTAAAAACTTTTCATGGATTTTGTTCATATTTTTTAAGAATTGAAGGTCATTTTGCAGGTCTTGATCAGTCTTTTTCAATTTATGATGATGTAGATCAATTAAAAATCATAAAGAATATTTATGAAGAGTTGGATATTAATCCAAAAAAAATAAATCCTAGAATTATTTCATCTGAAATTTCTAAAGCTAAGAATTTAGGATTAAATCCTATAAGTTTTAAAAATAAAGCTTCAACATACCTAGATGAAATTGTTTCTAGAATTTATTTAAGGTATCAAGAAATTATAGACCAAGCAAATGCATGTGATTTTGATGATCTCCTCATGAAAACAAAAAATGTGCTTATAGATAATGAAGACTTAAGAGATAAATGGTCAAATAAATACAAACAAGTTATCATAGATGAATTTCAAGATACAAACCCATTACAATTTGAGATTTCTAATTTAATTACTAATGAAGAAAAATCTATTTCTGTTGTAGGAGATCCAGATCAATCTATATATTCTTGGAGGCATGCAGTGCCTACTAACCTTTTGGAATTTAAAAAAAATTATAAAGAATGTTTAGTAGTAAATCTTGATGAAAGCTATAGATCTACCCAACAAATTTTAGATGCAGCGGATTCAATAATTTCAAATAATTCTAATAGATTCAAAAGAAAACTTTGGACAAAAAAAACTAATGGAAGTTTGATTGATTTTGATTTTTATACCGATGAAGAAGATGAAGCTATTTCAGTAGCTTCAAAAATTTCAAAACAAATTAAAGAAGGGAGATCTCCTAATGAAATAGCAATAATTTATAGAGTTAATGCTCAAAGTAGAGTTTTTGAAGTTGGATTAAATTCTTTAGGCCTAAGATATAAATTAGTCGGTGGTGTAAGATTTTACGATAGGAAAGAAGTGAAAGACATCTTAGCTTATTGTAAACTTTTATTAAATCCAAATGATGATAATGCATTCGAAAGGATAATTAATTATCCACCTAGAGGGATTGGTAATAGAACTATTCAAGATTTGAGAATAGCTAAAAATCAAGAGAATCTAAGTTTTATATCTTTTTTAAATAAATACTTAGAAAATGAATCTTTTGATTTGTTCTCTAAAAGAGGTACTTTAGCTTTAAGAGGTTTTATGGTGATTTATAATAAACTTTTAGATCAATCTTTGATCCAGCAACCTCATGATTTAATAAATCTTATTTCTACTCTAACGGGTTATGATAATTATTTAAAAAATGATGAAGATGGAGTTGAAAGACTTGAAAATATCAATGAACTAAGAACTTCAGCTGAAGAATTTGCTATAAATGCAGATAAAAAACCAGTAGAATCTCTCATTGAATTTATTGAAACAGCATCCCTCAATACAAATATAGACAATATTGATGATAGTTATGAAGCTATTACATTGATTACCTTACACCAAGCTAAAGGATTAGAATATGAAAATGTATTTATGGTTGGTTTAGAAGAGGGTCTGCTTCCTCACTCAAGGTCTTTGGAGTCTGAAGAAGAAACTGAAGAAGAAAGAAGATTATGTTATGTAGGAATTACAAGGGCTAAAGAAAATTTATTTTTATCTTGTTCTAGTAGAAGAAGATTTCAAGGAGTTTATGGTAATGCTATAAAATCAAGATTTTTAGATGAAATTCCTAAAAATGTCTTAAAATCTGAATTGAAGAAAAAAATAAAACAAAATTTTCACTGGAAAAGTAATTTTGATAAACCAAATCCATACCGTTCAAAAGATCAAGAAGAACCTATTCATAATGTAGATTTAGATTTTTCAAATGGAGATAAAATTATACATAAACATTTTGGAGAGGGAGTTTTGATATCTCATAAAGTTTTATCCAATGATATTGAATTGTCTATTAAATTTAAAAACCCTTATGGTATAAAAAAAATTATGAAAAACAGAGCACCAATTTCAATAACTAGTTCTTCAGAAAACTTAAATCCTGAAGATTATTATGGTATTTAAAATTTGAAAATCATAAAATTTTACATATATTTATCAATATTGAGCAGTATAATAACTGGTTTTTTTCTAATATTTATGGATTTTGAAGATGGTAAAAGTCTGGTTGAAATACATTCTTCAAAAGTAATTTTTCCTTTATTTGTACCTTCTTTAATTGGATTAGTATGTCTCTATTCTTCTCGAAGAAAAAAAGTCTCAAAATTCTATATGCCTATAACATTATTTGTAGGTTCTTTACTATTATTTTATTTTCAAATAGGTATGTTTAATTTAGTGAAAAACTATGCATTCTTTTATTTAATAAGTGCTATTTTTCTATTGTCATCATCTATCACTTCTTTTATATTTATTTTCAATAAAAGAAAGAAAAATAATGTCTGAAAAAGAGATCATAACAGATGAAATGAAGGAATTTATTAATTTAGAATCAAAACCTAGAATTCATGAAGTTGAAAAACGTTTAGTTAAAAGATTTGCAGAAGCAATAGGAGATGAAAATCCCATATATTTTGACGAAGAGTATGCAGAAAAAAATGTTGGAGGTTTGATCGCTCCTCCTACATTTCTTAGACTGTTTAAGACAAATCAACTAGAAAAAAAATTCCCAGAACCATTTTCTAATTTAGTTGATGGGGGATCTTCATATACTTTTTATTATGATATTTTTGTCGGTGATAAAATAAGTGCAGTATCTAAAATAACCAATTTATTTGTTAAAACTGGAACAATGGGTGATATGTTATTCAAAGTGACATTAATTTCTTACACAAATCAAAATAATAAACTTGTTGCTACACAGGAAGTTGTCACTATAACTTATGGAAAAGGTGAAAAAACCTTTTTATGATTATGGATAGACAAAATTTTTACGAAGATATCGAAGAAGGTTTAATCATTGGACCAGTAATTAAAAATATTGATAGAAAACAACTTGTAATGTATGCAGGAGCTTCAGAAGATTTTAACGAGTTTCATTATGATGATGAGATTGCAAAAAAAGCAGGACATAAAGGAATTATTATTCATGGAGCATTAAAAAGTGCATGGTTGGCTCAACTTCTAGTAGATTTTATAGGTCTAAAAGGACGAATTAGAAAATTTAATGTATCCTACAGAGGTGTAGATTTTCCGTATGAAAATCTAAAATATTATGCTAAGGTCATCAAAAAGGAAATTATAGATTCAAAAGGAATCATAACCTTGGAGTTAGCATTAGAAAACTTAGAGGGTAAAATTACAACACCTTCTAATGCAGAAATTGAATTACCGGTAAAAAATAATTAAATTTTAAAATTTTTAAAGATGAGGAAAAAATGTCAGATATTTTGAATGGGAAAGTAGCAATTGTAACTGGTGGAGGTAGAGGTATCGGTAGAGCTGTTGCTGAAGACTTAGCTGCTCATGGAGCGAAAATTTTGGTTGTTGATCCTGGATTAACTTTAGATGGAAATATGGAGAATGCTTCCTTAGCAGATGAAGTAGTTGAAGGAATAAAAAAAGCTGGTGGGGATGCAAAATCTAGTAAATTATCTGTTGCTTCATTTGAAGCTGGAGAAGAAATAGTTCAAGATGCTGTTGAATCTTTTGGTAGATTAGATATTGTAGTTACTGTCGCAGGGATATTAAGAGATCGAATGATATTTAATATGACTGAAGACGAGTGGCATGATGTGATTGATGTTCATTTAACAGGAACCTTCTCAGTTGTTAGGCATGCTGCTCCTATATTTCGTGCACAAAAATCAGGAAGAATTATAACTTTTTCTTCAGGGTCAGGACTTTTTGGGAATCCAGGACAATCTAATTATGGTGCAGCAAAATCAGGTATAGCAGGGTTTACTAAAGTTGTTGGTAAAGATTTAGGTAAATATGGTGTAACTGCAAATAGTATTGCTCCTAGTGCAGAAACTAGAATGACTGCTTCTGTCCCTGAAGAATTTAAAAAATCAAGATCAGATTTATTCAAAGAATCTAGAGATCCTAGAGATATTGCTCCTTTTGTGACATATTTAGCAAGTGATTATTCTGCACCTATTAATTCTCAAATTTTTCATGTTTCAGGTGGCACATTTAATCACCTTACTCTTCCAAGAAGAAAAGTCACTTTATTTAATCCGCTAAGTAAAGGTAATTTTAAGCAAGAAAATTTTGATCTAGAAGGAAGAGGTTTAGTATTTGGATTTGGAGATAAAAATAATGATGGACCTAAACCCTTAGAAGGTCAAGTGGCTATAGTTACTGGTTCTGGAAGAGGTATTGGTAGAGGAATAGCTCTTGAATTATCTAAGTTAGGTGCAAAAATTGTTGTTAATGATGTTGGAGCTAGTTTAGATGGTAGTGGAAATGATAAAGGCCCAGCACAAAGTGTAGTTGAAGAAATATCTGAATTAGGTGGAAAAGCAGTAGCATCAACAAGTTCTGTAGCATCAGTAGCTGGAGGTAAAGAAATTGTTGATAAAGCTATTGAAGAATTTGGAAGACTAGATATTGTAATCACTCCTGCAGGTATTCTTAGAGATAGAATGATTTTTAATATGACCAAAGAAGAATGGCAAGATGTAATTGATGTTCATTTAACAGGTACATTTTCCGTTGTAGCCCCTGCTAGTAAAATATTTAGAGAACAAAAATCTGGAAGAATTATAACTTTTTCTAGTGTTTCAGGATTAATTGGTTATAGCGGGCAATCTAATTATGGTGCTGCTAAGGATGGAATTGCTGGGTTTACAAGAGTTGTAGCTAAAGAACTAGCAAAATATGGTGTCACAGCTAATGCTATTTCTCCTGGTGCAAATACCAGAATGACTCAGTCTATCCCTGATTCCACTCGAGCAATGAGAGTAGGTGAATTTAAGAAAGCTTCAGAAGATCATTTCACTTCAGATCCTGAAGGTGTTGCACCTGTTGTAGCTTGGCTTTGTACTGATTCTGCATCACACATTAATGGTGAAGTAATCCATGCAATTGGGAATAGAATTAGTTTGTTTAATAAATATGAAACCAGTAGATCTATAACAAAATCAGGAAGATGGACTGTAGAAGAACTTGCGAATGCAGTCCCTGAAACTTTTGGGCCTGACTTAATTAACCCCGCTCCTCCTCAGGAGTAATTTTAATTTCTAAGTTACTAAATTCTTTTAACCAATATTCTTTAGTTGTTGTCATCTTAAAGAATTCGTATTTACCTTTTTTTGTTTTTTGAGGATCTATAAAACCAGCTTTTTTAAAAGATTTTTGAGCTCTAATGTTTTTTATTAAAGTATGTAGATAAATATTTGTTATATCAGTTTCAGAAAAAATATAGTAAATTAAACTTTTAGCAGCATCAGTTCCATAACCTCCACTCCAATAATTTTTATTTCCTATCATTATTCCAAATTCACAGGATTTATCCCATCTGTTAATATCATAAAACATACAATTTCCAATATGCTCTTTGTCAAAACTATAAATTGAAAATTTTTCTGACCATGGAGAAGATTTTGCTAAGTCATTAACAGAAATTCTTTCAAATTGTTCAAATGATAAGTTTATAGGAAGAGTTGCATCAAGATCAGATAATTCAATATCTGTTCTCCACTCAAAATCATTTAATATATCCTTTTTTGATTTAGGACATATAATAGTCTTTTCTCCCTTTAAAGAAATAGATTTTTCCGATTTAGTTTTAATTATTGGAATAAAAAGCTTTTTCCACGATTGAGATTTCATTTTGATAAGTTAGTTTTTTCTTTGCTTCCTCTAACGACATCCATAAAATTTTATCAAATTCATCATCATGATCATTTATGCTGCCACTTATTTTACTCATTAACAAAAAATGTACAGTTTTATTATATTCTGTATTATTTTTATACCTCGAGTTACCTAAATATTTATTTATTTTATAATTAACTTCTCCTAATTTAGATATTATTTTTGGATTAATTCCAGTTTCTTCAGAGACTTCTCTTATTGCAGTTTCTTCAATATCTTCATCATTTTCAGGTGTCCCTTTAGGTAGACAATATAAATTTTCATTTATTCTATAACATACTAAAATTTTGTTATTTTCTAAAATAACTCCACCTGATGACCAAATTTTCATTTTTTTTTTCATAGTATTTTCTAAACTAGTACTTATTAGAATAAAATTCTAATTTATTTTATATATAATTGATATTATTGAATTTTTCAAATATTATCATAAAGGTTGTATTTGAAAAAATATTTATGTTAAATAATATTAATTCTTATATTCAATTATAAATAAGATTTAGAAATCAATTTTAATCAATATGGTTCAAAAACTTAAATCAAAGGATTTTGTAATAAGATTTGCAGGTGAAGGTGGCCAAGGGTTAGTCACATCAGCAGATGCTATGGGAAGAGCTGCTACTGGAGCAGGTTACTATATTCAGACTTTTTCTACTTTTCCTTCTCAAATTATGGGTGGACCTGCTTCATCTCAAGTAAGGATTTCTACTACTCCTGTTTTATCTAATGGAGATTCAGTAGATGTTTGAGTAGTTTTAAATCAATATGCATTTGATAATCATATAGATGAATTGAGTGAAAATGGAGTTTGTATATATAATGCTCAAGACTGTGTTCCAACTGGAGAAGGTAATTATTTTGGTATAAATGCTGATGAATTAGCAAAAGAATCTGGTAATACTAGAGCAGCTAATATGGTTATTTTAGGTGCTATTTCAACTCTGATAGATTTTAAATTAGAAAGTATAGAAAATTTTGTTCGTGAAAGATTTACTAGAGGTCGTGAAGGTGACGATGCAATTATTAAATCAAATATTGTCGCTTTAGGTCTTGGTAGTGAAGTAGCGAAAAAAAGTGGATTTAGCGTTGGCTCATTGGAAAATCCTTTACCTCCAGATTATGATCAAATTATGATAACAGGAAATGCAGCTTTATCCTTGGGAGCAGCTTCAGCGGGCCTAGATAGTTATTATGGCTATCCAATTTCTCCTGCAACAACAGTTCTTGTTTGGATGGAACAGAATTTAATCCACAAAGATAAATTCGTTTTTCAAGTTTCTTCTGAAATAGAAGCTATAAATAATATTCTTGGATCAGGATTTTCTGGTAAAAAAGCCATGACTGCTACAGCTGGCCCAGGTGTAGCTTTAATGTCTGAAGGAATAGGATTAGCTTGGATGGCAGAGATCCCTTGTGTAGTTATTGATGTCCAAAGAGGTGGCCCAGCAACTGGATTACCTACAAAATCTGAACAATCAGATTTATTTGCTTGCATGTTTCCTGCTCATGGGGATGTTAGACTCCCTGTTTTAGCTCCTGGAACTGTAGAGGAATGTTTTTATGTTGGAGAGCTATCTACTAATTGGGCTGAAAGATATCAAGGTCCTGTAATGGTTATGAGTGAATTTAGTCTTGCAGAACAATCTGAAAATATAAAAAAACCTGACTTGTTAAAAGTTAAAGATGAACGTAGAAACTCTGATGTTAGTTCGGATGGATACAGAAGGTATGAATCATGGGATGGTAAATTATCTCCAATGGCAATCCCTGGAGGAGATGTTTCATATGTAGCAAATGGATCAGAGCATGATGAAATAGGTGATACAACACATCTTCCTAAACATCACTTAAGGTTAACTGAAAGAAGATTTGCTAAACTTAATCTTTTAAATGATGCTCCATATGAAATAGAAAACTCCGAAAGTGAAATTGCTATAATGCCTTGGGGTTCGAGTAAAGGTGTTGCAAGAGAGGCATTTGAGAAACTTATTGATCAAAATATAGATCTTTCTTGGATATATTCCGTGTCATTAAATCCACTACCTCCAGATGTACTAGAAGCACTAAAACAAAAAAAATTGGTTATTGTTCCAGAACTAAATTATCAAGGTCAATGGTCATCTATCTTAAGAATGGAAGGTATTAACGCTATTTCAGTTACTCAATATACTGGATTGCCATTTAAACCAACAGATTTAGCCAATAAAATTTTAAGTAAAATTAAATCTAAAGGAGAATAATTTTGAGTGACAGAAATCCAGAGTATGATTTTAAGTGGTGTCCAGGTTGTGGAGTTTTTGGTGTAAAAAGAGCTTTAGAACAAGCTATTAATACATATACTGAAGAATTTGAAATACCTCGTACCTCAAATGTTATTGTAGCTGGTATTGGTTGCTCTGGGAATATGGTGCATCTGCTTGATGGAGAACAACCATTCGGTATCCACGGTATCCATGGAAGAACATTGCCAATAGCATTTGGAGTTTCTACATCACGACCTGATTTAAATACTATAATTGTTGCTGGAGATGGAGATTTTTTATCAATAGGTGGTGAACATATAGGACCCTCCGCTGCAAGAAATCCTAATATTACATGTATAGTTATGGATAATGGTGTTTATGGTTTAACTAAAGGGCAGAGTTCTCCAACATCAGTCACAGGACAAATTACTACTTCTACTCCTTTTGGAAAAATGGAAGCAAAAATGAAACCTCTAGAATTATATTTATCATATGGGGTTAGTTATATAGCTTCTCATTATTCCAGTAAACCAAAAGTTTTAGCTCAGTTTATTATGGAAGGTATGAAGCATAAAGGTTTGTCTATTATTCATGTACAATCTCCTTGTACTACTTACAATGATACCTACGATATTCTTAAAGGTGATAGGAAAAAAGGAATCCCTGGAACAGCTTTTATTGTAGATGAAGATCATGACCCTACTGACTATAATGCTGCTTCAGCTCTGTTACAAAAAGGAGGGGTCCCTCTAGGGCTTATATTTAAAAAAGAGCCACCAACTATTAATGAACTTCAAGATAAGATTATTCAAGATAAATCAAAAGATATTGAAGACATCTTAGCTTCTTACACTATTTAAGCGTAGTCATCTTCCGTTTGATATTTTGATGGACATCTAACGGATAAATTTGTTGCTATAAAATAATCTTTAGATTCAAAGTATCCTTGCATTATAAGTTCTGAGTATTCATTGAAAAATACACTGCCTATTTCTCCAGAGTAATTAACTTTAATATTATTCTCATTATCTTTATCTTTTAAATTAAAAGTAGCAGATAAGCCATCTGCTGACCTAACGTAGGTATTAGCTACAAGAATTCCTTTTAATCCTATTTGAGATTTCTCCTGAATTTCCTGTGTATTTTTTACTTCAAAAACAGAATAATATTTATAAGTTGCTTCAGAAAAAGCTTGAGCTCCAAAAAAAATAAGCGACAAAAAAACTACTATAAAAATTGCTCCAAAAGTAACTTTCTTGTTTTTTACTTCTACTATTCTTTGTGTAGGTTTATTTTCCAATTAATTAGTTTTTAGTTGATAATATTTTAATTCTATTATTAATTATAAATATAAATCCAAAAAATAAAATTCCCAGGAAAATAAAACTTGCACCTAAATAGCTTAAATTATTTTTAATATTTGATGATTCATAGCTTACTAGGCTAGAAATATTTGTTCCATTATGGGTTAATGTAATAGGTTCTAAGCTATGCTGAGATTCTTCTAATAATTTAACTACGTAGTCAGGGTTTTCTTTTATATCACCAACCCAACGTTCACCTGATTGTGTTTCAATCCCTATTTCGGTAGATTCATTTATAGCTAATTTAAATAAATTACCAAAATTATCAACAACATGAATATCTATTATTTCATTATTTAATTCTATTTTTTGTAAAAAACCATTAACAATATTTTCATTTTCTTGGGCTTCAATTATAGAAAAATTACCAAATAGTAAAATTACTAAAGAAATTCCAAATATATTTTTTAATTTTCTAATCATAATTTATCCTTTAAATTTATCAAATTATCTATTTTAATAACTTTGTAACGTAGTTGGGTAAGGAGTACAAATAATAACGTAAATGCTATAACTGAAACTAATAAAGTAATTCCATGATCTGCTCCAAAAGAAGATTCCTCTCTTGATAATGGCCCAATGACAGTCACAGGATGAGCCTCTTGCCATAAATTAGCTGCGAAATAAATTATTGGACTATCAATTGCTCCAATAACAGCAATAATAGCTGCAATTTTTTTCATTTGTATGCTGTTCGTATATAAAGATCTAAATAGAATATATGCAGCATATATGAGTATCAATATTAGCGTTGTAGTTAACTTTGCTTCTCCTGTCCACCAAACACCCCAAATTGGCTTTGCCCATATTATCCCACTTATCAAGGCTAAAACTCCAAACATTACACCTACTCCAGCAGTTGATTGAGCTAAATTATCCCAAAATATTTTTTTGCTAAATAGATAATAAATTGATGAAAAAGCTACAATTATTATAGCAATCATTGAGCACCAAGCTAAAGGTACATGAATAAATACAGTTTTAGCCACTGGCCCTTGAGATATGTCTATAGGGATCCACCAAAATATCATCCAAAGCATATAGGTGAAAATTAAAAATGTTATTGTTATAAAAAATTTACTACGCATAACTTTATTTTTTTATAATTTAATTGTAACTCTATTTAGTTTACAATTCGTTGAATAAAAAGAATAAAAATACCAATATTTTTTTACTCTTGAAAAATAATATTGGAAATGAGGAAACCTATTACTAAAAAAAGCAAATCATACGCAATAATTAAACCATACCAACTAAAATTTTGTATGTCATTATTAATTATTTGTACTGTCAAAATTGCACCCCCCATGAGTAAAGGTGTTACTAATGGTATAAATAAAAGGGGAGATAAAATTTCTCTACCTCTTACTTTTGCAAATAATAAAAATGTTATAGTCCCAATAATACTGAAACCAAAATTAATTATAAAAATTAAAAAAAGAAAATAAGGACTATATAAGTCATAATTTAAAATAATATTATTAAAAATAATAATTATAGCGCTAGGAATATTTATAAAAATAAAATTTGTGCAAAATTTAGAAAAAATGATAATTTCTTTATCTATCGGTGATGTAATTAAATATTCTATACCTTTATTTTCAAACTCTTTGTTCATAGATTTATTTATGCCAAGGATTATAGAAAAGCTGATTGAAATCCAAAATATTGTAGAAAAAAACTCAACAGAATTTCTTGCATTTGAAGTAGTAGCTACTACTACTAAAACTAATATCGAATAAGAAATTATAGAAATAAAAATCTCTTTAGATTTAATTTCTTCAACAAAGTCTTTGAAAATTATCAATTTAATAATATTCAATATTTTATACAAATTTTTCATAATAAAATTTCTTTTTTAAACTTTAGATATGTAGATAAAGATTCATTATTATGTGTAGAAAAGATAATTGTTTTTTTATTATTTATTAAAACTTGTAATTTTTTATCTAACTCATCTAAAGATTCTAAGTCTAAACCTAATTCAGGTTCATCAAGTAGATATAAATCATATGAAGGTACTAAAGATCTAAAAAGATTCATTTTCTTTTTTTGACCGTTTGATAATTCATCAGGATACTTATTTTCAAAAATATTCAATCCTAGAAAATTTTTATTCTTTTCATATAATATTTTGGAATTTAATTCTCCTATTATTCCAAAATAAAATAAAATATTATTTTTAACATTCAAGTCTTTATAGAAAATAAAGTCACTTGAACAGTATGAAATTATAGTTTTAGAATTTGATGATTTAAGATCTTCACCAATTAACTTTATTTCACCTTTGTCATAAAAATATAATTGAGCTAAAATTTTAATTAGAGTTGATTTACCGCTTCCATTTTTACCTGAAATTTTTACTAATTCACCCTTATTAACTTCAAAAGAAAGATTTTTAATTACATTAATACCATTAAATTCTTTTGAAATATTATTTACGCTTAAGTATGTTTTTTTCATAAAATTTTTATTTATTTATTGACCTTCTATAATTGTAGACTAAACTAGTAACAACTAAATGTAATAGATAATTTTTTTAAATAGATTAATGGAGATAAATATGAAGTATGCAAGATTTCAAAAATCAAATGAAATTTCTTATGGAATTGTTGATAATGGTGAAATTATTCAAATTAATAATAATCCTATATTAGGATCCTATGAAAAAACTGGTAAAAGTTTTAATGAAGCAGATGTAAAAATTCTTTGCCCTAATCCTAACCCTTCTAAAAGTTTATGTATGGCTTTAAATTTTGGATCTCATTTAGGAGAACGAGGCGCACCAACTAGACCCGAACCGTTTTATAAAAATACAAATGCACTAATAGGTCCTGGAGATCCAATAAAATTACCCAGCGATGCAGGTTTAGTTGCTTGTGAATCTGAATTAGTAGCTATTATTGGTAAGCAAACTAAGAATGTTTCTGAACAGGAAGCATTAGATTATGTCTTTGGATATACATGTGGAAATGATGTTTCAGCCAGGCAATGGCAAGGTGGTGATGATTCAGATATTCAGTGGTGGAGAGCTAAATCATCAGATACATTTGGACCACTTGGACCTTATATAGTCACTGATATTGATCCTCAGAATATAGCTATAAAAGGATACGTAAATGGGGTAGAAGGACAAAGTTGTCATACATCTGAAATGTTATTTTCTACAGCAAATGCGATTAGTTTTATTAGTAAATATGTAACTTTATATCCTGGAGATATGCTCTGGACAGGAACATCTGGAAAAACACCTCCAATTAATCCTGGAGATACAGTAACTATAGAGATAGAAAACGTAGGAACTTTAGAAAATCCTGTTGAAGCAGCTTAAATTATTCCTAACCTAATAGCTTTTGCAACAGCTTGAGCTCTGTTTGAGGAATCTAACTTTATACAAATTATTTGTACTTTATTTTTAATAGTTTGCTCAGCTAGATTCATTTTTTTAGCTATGTCAAATGCTTTAAGGCCATGTGATAAAAGTTCAAGAATTTCAAGTTCTTGATCAGTAGTCTTAATATTATCTAAGTTATACATAAAAAGAATAATTTATAAGTGACACGATTTTCTTTAAACAATAGAATAATAATAATGCAAAGTTTTTTAATTGTTAAAAAACTAACTGAGAAAAGGATTGTTTTTCCCAGAAATCTGGGAAATTTTTAAGTGATGAATCAGAATATATCGAAATATAAACTCTTTGTTTTTTTTGCCTTTTTTTTAATTTCATTAAGTTTTATTTTTTTTCTCGGATTGTTTTTGAAATCTGAAGATATAAATAAATTTTTATTTTTTGGTTTTGAAGCATCAGCTGATATAAGTTCAGTTTTTTTAAACTTTTCAGATTTATTGAGATCTGGAATTGCATTTAGTGCTGGCTTAGTTGCTGTTTTTAACCCATGTGGCTTTGCTTTGTTATCAGTATATTTCTCTTCTTTCTTAAATAGAAATAAAACAGTTGAATATAAAAATAATTCAAGAAAATATTTTTTAAAAATTTATGATCCTATATATGTATCTACTATTGTAACTATCGGTTTTATCATTATCTTCTTTATTTTTGGGATTGCATTAAGTGCAGGTTTTTATGCCATTAAAAGTACTTTCTCTTATTTTGGATTATTAATATCTATTTTCCTTTTTGCATATGGATTTTTTATTTTGTCAGGTGGAAATATTTATTTCAATAAACTACAAAAAATAGCTAACCTATTGGATTCTAAAAATACTGATAGCTCAAAATTCTATTTTATATATGGTTTATCATATGGAATTACATCTTTATCGTGCACCTTGCCTATTTTTATGTCTATTGTTTTTAGTTTGTCTAATATGTCTAAAATAGAATTTTTATTAAGGGATTTTATAT
>JAACCT010000057.1 GCA_009937255.1 Dehalococcoidales bacterium | reverse complement strand
TTTTTATTTTTAGAAGAAATAGCTTCGTTTTTATTTTTAGAAGAAATAGCTTCGTTGAAATATTCTAAATTATTTTTTCTGTTTCTGCCAATAGATGTCCAACATTTTTCAGGAAGATAACTTTTATGATCTGTTCTTCCATTTTGATCATAATTTTTTTCACATCCCAAAAAAGCACCATCATCTTTTGCACTTTTTTTCTTTATAGGAATCCATTTCATGTGCATTTGTTCGCAATTATGGCTACGCTCTCTTAAACCTTCTGTTCTATCGAAATCTTCTCCTCCACATAATTCAACTTGGCCTGAACACTTTGGGCAATGGATATCAGTAAAATGATGAGATATTGACGGGTCAATACTAGGCTTTTCACTATCTCCAGAAAAATTATTTTCACCAATTTTTTTTAGTTTACTTAATTTATCTGAAAAATTTTCATAAAAATCACAAACAACCTTCTCCCAATTTAAAGTACCGTCAGCTATTTCATCCAACTTTTTTTCCATTTCGCTGGTGAATTCTAGTGAGATAAAATGATCTCCAAAAATAGGTTGTAATGCATTCATCATAGTTTTTCCTACATTAGTTCTATGAATACCTCTTCTGACAATTATGATTGCTTTATGGTGTTGAATTCTATCTAATATAGACGCATATGTACTTGGCCTACCAATACCGCTCGTTTCTAATTCTTTAATTAGGCTTGCTTCAGAAAATCTATTTTTAGGTTTAGTGAAGTTTTGTTTTTTTTCTATAGATTTTAGATTAACTTTATCTCCAATTTTTAATAAAGGTGCGATTTCATCCTTGTCTGAATCTTCTAAAATTTTAAAACCTTTAAAAATAGTTTTACTATAACCAGCATCCATTAAATATAATTCATTATTATTATCTTTTGCTTCTATGTTTACATTTGTTCTTTCTGTAATACTATCTCTCATTTGAGAAGCAACTGTTCTTTGCCAAATTAATTTATATAAATTATATTGTTGATCACTTAGTTTACTTTTGATTTTTTCAGGAGAGTTATTAATATCTGTAGGTCTAATAGCTTCATGCGCTTCCTGAGAATTTTTTGATTTTCTAGAGTATGTCCTTACTCCTTCATAATATTCTTCTCCAAATTTTCCATTTATATATTTGCCCGTAGATTCTAAAATATCATCTGATAAAAATGTTGAATCTGTTCTCATGTAAGTAATTAGATTTAATATCTTATCTCCACTTTCAATTCCTCTGAATAATTCTTGTGCAATTTCCATAGTTCTTCTGGGGCTAATTCTTAATTCGGAAGATGCTGATTGTTGCAATGTACTTGTAATAAATGGCGCTCTAGGCTTTGATTTAAATTCATTTGATGAAATTGATTTCACTATAAAATCTGATTTATTAAGGTTAGCCTCTAGTTCTTTTGCTGAGTCTTCAGTTGGAATTGGAATTTTAGTATCTTTTTTAATATCAAATAAATAAAAATCTTTTTTTTGCTTATTCCCTTTTAGTTGAACTTGAAAATCAATTTTATCTTTAGAGGATAGATTTATATCAATACTCCAATACTCTAAAGCTTTGTGAGCTTTAATTTCATTTTCTCTATCGTGTACTATTAATAAAGATGGGCCTTGAACTCTTCCCGTTGCTCTTCCTCCCACTCTTATAGCACTAGAGAGAGGAGCGCTGGTTTCAAATCCAACTATTCTATCCATTACTCTTCTTGCTTTATAACCATCTACAAGATTCATATCAATTTTTTTTGGATTTTTAAAAGAATCTACAATTGCATTTTTAGTTATTTCATGAAAAACAACTCTATTGACATTTTTTTCACCCAATAAGCTTAATTCATCTGCTAAATGCCAAGATATTGCTTCACCTTCTCTATCAGGGTCTGATGCAAGATAAATAGATTCAGGTTTATCTTTCTTAATTATTTTAGAAATTTCTTGTATATATTTTTTACTTCTTTTTTCAACTGCCCAATTAAGTTTAACTGCAGTTTTAGGAATATCAATTTCATATCCATTATTAGACTCTTTATCACCCCATTTTTTAGTAGTGAGTCCCCTTATATGACCATACGAAGCCACAACACTGTAGTCTTTACCCAAGAAATTTTGAAGAGCCTTGGCTTTAACTGGAGATTCAACTATAACAAGATTTTTTGACAATTTATTTTTCTATTTCTTTATACAAGATTTTATTATACAACATTATTTTATGGCGGAGAGGACCGGATTCGAACCTGCGGTACGTTTTAGCGTACACACGCTTTCCAAGCGTGCTCATTAAGCCACTCTGACACCTCTCCAAAAAAAAGTCTTATTTTTTGATATATATGATATTATTATAGTTTATTAGGCAAAATGAAAAACTTACTAAAATATCAAATTACTATTAATAATACTATTTTTATCATAGGCGTAATTCCTTTAAACTTAATCAACTTTAAATGAAATATTTTTCGATATTTAATATTTTCAATAAAATAAAAAATAAGACTTTTTTAAATAATTCTTATATTCAACAGTTGATTTCTGAAGGAGTAATAATCAAAGATATAAATTCTACTTATATTGATAGATCTGTTAAAATAGGAAAAGGAACAGTCGTAATGCCATCAACTTTTATTCTTGGAAATTCTCAAATTGGATCAAATTGTCTAATTGGACCCAGTACAACTATTTCAAATGCTGAAATATCTAAAGGAGTAGAAATAGTTTATTCTATAGTTTTAGATTCTTCTGTAGGAGAGAAATCTAAAATTGGACCATTTTCCTTTATCAAACATAATTCTAAAATTGGAGAAAAAGTAGAAGTAGGTAATTTTGTAGAAGTTAAATCTTCAGAAATTTCTGAATGTACAAAATCTAAGCATTTAGCTTATTTAGGAGACTTATCAATTTCTAAAAATGTAAACATCGGGGCTGGATTTGTATCTGCAAATTATGATGGGACTATAAAACATAAATCTCAAATTAAAGAGAATTCTTTTATCGGTTCTAATTCAACAATAGTTTCACCGGTTATAATTCATGAAAATTCTGTAGTTGGTGCTGGCTCAGTAGTAATAAATGATGTTCCGGAAGGTACAACAGTGATTGGTGTGCCTGCAAAAAATAAAAAAAAGGAGTAAAACTTAGTGTTAGATTTAATTTTATATTTATTTATTTTTTTATCTTCTATTTTAATATATGTATTAATTAATTATTCTTTGAGTATTTTAGGATATAGGACATTTGGATTAGGTAATGATGATTTGCATGAAGATGAATTAAACCAAAAACCAATAGAAAACACTTCTGATACCTTATCTTATGAAGCATATATTTTAGCTATTTTTATAAGAAATTTAATTTTATCTATTGGAGTCGGTTCATTTATAATTTTTGTTATACTTTCTAAAATATTCTCTGATTTATCAAACTTTCAAATTATGTTTGCTTCAGTTGTTTACTTTTTCTTATTGGTTTTATCCATTGTTATTACTAATAAAATATTTTCAATATTAAATACTAAACTTTATTTTTTAGCTTCTTATATAGGAAAAATACTTGAAGCTTTTGCCGGGATACCAAAGTTCAATAAATTTATTAGGTATGTTGGAATCCCTACTTCTAATGAATCTAATGATGATGATAAAGCTACAGCTGCATTAATTGAAACATTAGATCTTTTAGAAACTGATCAAATTCCTGCTCATCAAGAAGACTTAAGAATGATAAGAGGTATTTTAAGAATGGATGATTTAAGAGTAAGTGAAATTATGAAACCTAGACCAGATATTATTGCAGCTTCAATTGATGATTCAATTTCTAATATAATGGAAAAAATGACTGTTGGTGGATATTCAAAAATTCCAATTTATACCTCTGGTCTTGATTCTATAGAAGGAGTTTTATTTGCAAGAGATATATTAAATCTTGATAAAAAAACTCTTAATAAAGAAACACTTAGCAAACTATTAAGGCAACCTTTATATATACCAGAATCTCAAAATCTTGAAATTCTCTTAAAAGAATTTCAAACTCACAGCACGTCAATTGGAATAGTTTTAGATGAACATGGTTCTCTAAGTGGATTAGTAACTGTAACTGATCTTGTCGAAGAAATAATAGGTGAGTTGGCTGATGAATTTGATGTAGACCCTCCTGAAATTCAGGAAATAAGACAAGGTGTATTTTTGATTGATGCTACTTTATCAATAGATCAAATAAATAGAAAATTCAATTTAAAAATTGATAGTGAAGGAATTTCTACAATTGGAGGATTTATATATTCACAACTTGGTAGAATTCCTTCCAATGGAGATGTTGTAGAAACTTTTGATGCATTGATTACTGTAAGATCAGTAGTTGGCAGAAGAATCAAAAGAGTTTCATTATCAATTAAATAATATTATTTAGAATACTTTCACTATTAAAATAATTACTAATTATTTTAAATTAAAAACCTCAAGGTGCATAACACCTTGAGGTTTTTAATTAGTTATCTCTTATAAAAAGAATTAGTCTCCAGGAATAGCATCAACCACTAATGCAGAAGTATTAGCAACATCTCCTCCGCCTGAGGCAGAAACAGATATTGAATAAATTCCGTTACCATCATCGTCACTCCATGAGAATGATGATGTAGGTAGTGAAATAGTAGTTTCAAATGAACCAGTACTGTCAGATGACAATGCTGAAACTCCAGTTTTGTCTACACCAACAACGTTCTTTGCAAATCCTGCAGAGTTTGTTGCAGTTACAGTTATTTCAGTATTTGCTGAGAAGCCTGATCCAATTAGATGTACATCCATATTATCAACGCCTCTATGCCATTCAATAGTAGATGATCCTCCACTACCAACAGCTATAAGCCCTGAAGTAGATCCTGCTTTACCATCTTTACCATCTTTACCATCTTTACCGTCTTCTCCGTCAGAACCTGATGAACCCATAGCTCCTGGGTTACCTGGTGCTCCTGGTTCTCCTGGAAGTCCTGGTGCTCCTGGTTCTCCCGGTGCTCCAGCTTCTCCAGATATTCCTGGAAGTCCTGGAAGTCCTGGTACTCCAGCAGATCCTGCTGATCCACTAGCTCCTGCGCATGCAAACATTAAGAATGAAGCAGCTACAAGAGAAATTATCATTAATGATTTGACTACTTTTTGGTGTTGCCCTTTCATATGGTTACCCCTTTGTATAACTTTTTTTGATTTGACTTATGATTAAAGCCCTACCAAACTCAGTTTTAATTTAAATTTATTTTATGAATAATATACTTGCTTATTATACACAAATGCTGATATTAGTCATCAAATATTAGTGCATAATAAATAATATATTAACGAATTAAATTAATAATCTATATATGATCTTATTTGGCTAGCTTTGTTTATGTCAAGTAAACTGAGTACGGATTGTGTAATTTTTTTAAAAAAAAAGTTTAAATAGGATCTTTAAATGTTATTACACACAAACTTTTCCGTGATATCATCAACTAAGTAAATTAAAAGTATAAATAAGAAAATAATAAGAAAGGTAACCCCTTAAATTCTTCAAATTAGATATTTGAAGAGAGAGAAGTAATACATTGACTATAGTAAACGATCCAACAATAAAAAAATTACTGAAGCATGATAAAGACACCGGTTCATCAGAGGCTCAAATAATCTCTATGACAGGTAGGATCAATCAACTTAATGAACATTGTAAGAGCCATAAACATGACCAAGCTTCTAGGCGTAGTCTAATTCAAATTGTAGGAAAAAGAAGAAGACTTCTTAAGTATCTTAAATTAAATGATACTGACAAATACGAACAAGTTATAAAAACTTTGGACCTTAGAAGATAGCTAAAATTTTTATATATTTCGTAAATTGTTTAATCTTTACTAAGAAATTTAAAGTATTTTAAATGTTAATATCAATCATCAAAAAAAATAAGGGAAAAAATAATTAAAAAATTATGGAAAATATAAAAAATTATTCATTAGAAATTAATGGAAAAAATCTAGAAATTGAAATAGGTAAGGTAGCTAATTTAGCTAATGGCTCTTGCGTTTTGACAATAGGAGAAACTGTTATTTTGGCAACTTCTTCAGCTTCAAAACAAGCTAAAGAAGGTATTGATTTTTTGCCGCTTACGGTAGACGTACAAGAAAAAGCTTACGCATTAGGAAAACTTCCTGGAGGATTCTTTAAGAGAGAAGGCAGGCCAACTACAGATGCAACTTTGGTTTGTAGATTAATTGATCGGCCTTTGAGACCTTTATTTCCAAAAAGTTATCATAATGATACTCAAATTATAATAAGTGTTATGTCCTCTGATGAAGAAAATCCTTATGATGCATTAGGTATAATTGGCTCATCTTTGTCTTTATCTATATCTGATATACCTTATACTGATCCAGTTGGAGCCTGTGTAATTGGATTAATAAACGATGAACTAATAGTCAACCCTACTTATCAAGAGCTAGAGGAAAGTAAACTAAACTTAACTGTTGCTGGTACAGAAGATGCAATAATGATGGTTGAATCTGGATCAGAGTTTGTGAGTGAATCAGTTTTGCTTGAAGCTTTGAAATTGGCACAAGAAGTTAATGGAAAAATTGTAAAATTTATTAAAGAAATAACAAATGAAGTTGGTAAACAAAAATGGGAGATTGATGAAGAAAATGATTCCCTTGATGAACTAAAAGAAAAAATCAACAATTCATACTTAGAGGATATTAAAAATATAGTAAAGTCAAAAGATAATAAAACAGAAAAACAAGATAAATATCATGAACTCAGAGAAACTATTGCAAACGAGTTTGCTGAAGAGTTTGAGGCACAAGATATAAGTATTTCTTTAGATTCTATTGAAAAAAAAGAAATTAGAAATGCCTTACTCAATGAAGAAATAAGACCTGATGGTAGAGAGTTTGATGAAATACGAGATTTATCTTCAGAAGTTAGATATCTTCCTAGAGTACATGGCTCAGGAATATTTACTAGAGGAGAAACTCAAATTTTAAATGCTGTAACATTAGCTCCTTTGGCAGATGCTCAAAAACTTGATGGGTTCAACCCAATTAAAGAAAAACATTTTATTCATCACTATAATTTTCCTCCCTTTTCTGTCGGAGAACCAGGAAGAATGATGACAGGAAGAAGAGAAGTTGGGCATGGAGCTCTAGCTGAAAGAGCTATTTCTCCTGTTCTTCCTAGTGTTGAAGACTTTCCTTATACTATTAGATCTGTTTCTGAGGCATTGTCTTCTAATGGATCAACTTCTATGGCATCAGTTTGTTCTGCATCTCTTGCGCTTATGGATGCTGGAGTACCAATTTCTTCTCCAGTAGCGGGTATAGCTATGGGGCTTATCACTGGTGATAACGATAAATATGTTGTACTTACTGATATACAAGGTGCTGAAGACCACATAGGAGATATGGATTTTAAAGTAGCTGGAACTAAAGAAGGAGTTACTGCGCTTCAAATGGATATTAAGGTAAAAGGAATAACTTTTGAGATAATGGAAGTAGCTCTTGAAAAAGCAAAAAATGCAAGAATGGAAATTTTAGATCATATGAATTCTACAATTTCTGAAGCTAGTAAAGAACTTTCTAAGTATGCTCCTAAAATGACTACTATAAATGTTCCACAAGATAAAATTGGAGCTGTTATAGGATCTGGAGGATCTGTTATTAAGGGTTTGCAGCAAGAATTTGATGCTTCAATTAATATTGACGAAGATGGTAAAGTCATGATTGGAACTAATAATTCAGAGACCTCAGATAAAGTGGTAAATGCCATAAAATCGATTATAAAAGATGTTGAAGTAGGTGATATTTACGATGCCAAAGTTGTAAAAATAATGAATTTTGGAGCTTTTGCGGAAATCACTCCAAGTAAACAAGGTTTAATTCATATTAGTGAAATTTCTACTGAAAGAGTTGAAGATGTAGAATCTGTACTAAAATCAGGAGATATAGCTAAAGTAAAAGTTATAAAAGTATATAAACAAGGTAGAATTGATCTGTCTATTAAGGCCCTTTTATCCGAAAAATCTAATATTTCTAATGATAAAAATGATAAATCAGAAACTGAAGATGATGAAGCTAGATCAGCTAAAAGAAAAGGAAGCAGGAAGCAAGTAGGTGGGAATTAATTATTAGGAGTTAAAATATGATTAAAGTTAGTGTTAATGGTGCTCTAGGAAAAATGGGCTCTACTGTATGTAATGCAGTGATTAATAATTCAGAAACAGAGTTGATAGATTCAGTTGATATCAATTCGAAAAATCATAAAACTCCAAATGGAAAATTAATTCATAAAGACTTTTCAGGAATATTTTCAAATAATCTTCCAGACGTAATTGTAGATTTTACAAACAGAGAAACTTTTATAAATTTAAGCACAATATCAATTCCTAAAGGAGTTAATATCGTTAGTGGTTCTACAGGATTGCTAGATGAAGATTATAAATTACTAGATGAATTGTGTAAAAAATTTGAAGTTGGAGTATTGAGTGCTTCAAATTTTGCTATAGGAGCCGTCCTTATGATGAAACTAGCTGCTGTAGCAGGAAAATATTTTGATTACGCAGATTTGATTGAAAGTCATCACGAAAATAAAATAGATGCTCCTTCAGGTACAGCAATATCAATAGCTGAAGCTGCAAGCGTAAATATAGATAAAAAATATTTTCAAAATATAGTAGAAAAAGAGACTATAAAAAATACAAGAGGGGGTTCTTTAAATGGTGTACAAATACACTCTTCAAGAATGCCTGGAAGAGTTGCAAGGCATGAATTAGTTTTTGGAGGATTAGGTCAGACTTTTACTATGATTCATGATTCGATTGATAGAGATTCTTTTATGCCTGGAGTAATTTTAGGAGTTAAGGAAATTATTAAAAAACAAAATTTAGTAATAGGTTTAGATAAAATAATGGGAATTTAAATAATATGAATAGTTTAGCAAGTATAAAAATTGGAATCATTGGAGCGACTGGAGCTGTTGGAGTAGAAACACTTAAGCTTTTATCAGAAATAAATCATCCATTAGATAATATTTTTCTTTTTGCTTCTGAACGCTCTGTAGGAAAACGTATCAAATATAAAAATTCTGAAATAGAAATTTTAGAAACTTCTGACGAAAATTTAAAAAAAATAGACGTTGGTTTTATTTCAGTTAGTAGCGAGGTTAGTGAATTACTTGCTCCAAAAATTGTTTCAAATGGAGGAATTGTAATTGATGACGGATCTGCTTTTAGAATGAAAAAAGATGTTCCATTGGTAGTTCCTGAAATAAACCAGCAAGATTTAGATTCACACTTAGGTATAATTTCCATTCCTAATTGCACAACTACACCTTTAGTAATGGTTGTGGATGCAATAAATCAAATGTCTACAGTTGAAAAAGTAGTAGTTTCAACTTATCAAGCTGTTTCTGGAACTGGAAAAGAAGCAGTATTAGAGCTTGAAAATCAGCAAAACGGGAATGTTGAAACTAAAATTTATGACTATCAAATAGCCAATAATGTTTTCCCTCATGTTGATGACTTTTTAGAAGATGGATTTACAAAAGAAGAACATAAAATGATAAATGAGACTAGAAAAATATTACATGATAATAATATAGAAATTATTCCCACATGTGTAAGAGTTCCTGTAAAAGTAGGACACTCTGAATCATTATGCCTTACATTAAAAGATGATATATCTATAAACAAAATCAATGAAACTTTTAGAAAATATCAAGGGATAAAATTACTTGATAATAAATCAGTAACGCCATATCCAATGCCGTTACTATCTGAAGGGAAAAAGGATGTATTTGTTGGTCGGGTAAGGAAGAGTATAAATAACGCTAGAGAAATAAATTTATGGTTAAGTTGTGATAATTTGATAAAAGGAGCAGCATTGAACGCTCTACAAATTCTAGAATGAATGATAAAAAGAAAACTAATTAAATAACAAAGGAATAAGTATATGAAGGACTTAGGTAGACTTATTACAGCTATGGTTACTCCATTTAAAGATAATGGAGATGTAGATTTTGATAGAGCTAAAGAATTTGCTTTAGAACTCGTTAGAACAGGATCTGATGGTTTGTTGATTGGAGGAACTACTGGGGAATCTCCATCTATGAGTGAAGATGGAAAGCTTAAACTTTTCAAATCGGTAAAAGATGCAGTTAAAGATACAGCTAATGTTATTGCTGGAACTACTGATAATAATACTATTGCTTCAATAGATTTATCCAAAAAAGCAGAAAGACTAGGTGTCGATGCAATATTATTAACCGTACCTGCATATAATAAACCAACTCAAGAAGGTCTTTATAGACATTTTAAAAAAATATCTGAATCAGTTTCAATACCTGGTATTTTATATAATGTTCCTTCAAGAACTTCATTAAATATGGATGCTGATACAACTTTAAGATTAGCAAATATCGATAATATAGTAGGTGTAAAAGAAGCATCATCTGATCCAGATCAAATCACTAATATAATTTCTGAAGCTCCAGAGGATTTTAAAGTGTGGAGTGGTAATGATAATGAAACATTCTCAATCATGTCTACAGGTGGACACGGTGTTGTTAGTGTTGCTTCTAATATAATTGGAAGTCAAGTAAAAAAAATGATGGGTTACATACTTGATGGTCAAACTGAGCTAGCTGCTAACGAACATAAACGTTTGCTACTTTTTTTTACTTCTATTTTTTGGGTAACTAATCCTATACCTATTAGATATGCACTTAATAGATCAGGTTTTAATATAGGACCTCCTAGGTTGCCAATGGTAGAAGCACCAGAAGATTTTAAGAAAAAATTTGATCCAGTAATGGATTCTTATAAAATGGATATTTCATAATAAATTAAATCTATGGCGTACAAAAAATCTAAATCTTTCATATTTTTTGGTGGAGGAACAGGCTTGTCAAGGATTTTTAAATCTGCATTATTAGCCAACTTGGGTAATAAAAATAAACTTTCAGCTGTTGTATCTACTTTTGATAACGGAGGGTCTACAGGTATTCTTAGAGATCAATTTCAAGTGCCAGCTCTAGGAGATTTAAGGAAAGTGTTATCTGCATGTTTGCTAGATCAAGAAAGTGAAATTTTAAAATATAGATTTGAAAAATCTAATTTGTCGCCGCACACTATTGGAAATCTGATACTTTTATCTTTTATAAACTCTGGCTGTAACATCCAAGAAGCTGTAAATAAATTTAGAAGTCTTTTTAAAATTGATCCAAAAATTTTCCCTTCTTCTTTGATTTGTGCAAATATTATTTCTAAAATAAACAATATTACAACTTTTGGTGAAAAACAAATTAATGATTTAGGGTTTACTAATTTGAAATTTGATGATATTTATTTAAAATCAAATTTCAATGAACCTGTAATTGCTAATCAAGATGCTTTATCTATTGTAAAAAAATCAGATTTAGTTATTTTTTCATCAGGAGATTTTTATACTAGTTTACTACCCTCAATTTTACCTGAAGGATTTATTGATGAAATAACAAATAATAAATCTGAATCAATCCAATTTCTGAATATAGATATTTCTGGAAAAGAAATCCACAATCAAATATCCTTTTTTAGAAAAAAACTTTTAGGTTATACTCCATCTTATGTAATTTATAATTCTGATATTAATAATATTGAGTCTTTGAAGAAAGAATTTCCTAATATTGAGTTCATTTCTAAGGACTTAAAGTCAAAAAATGAAAAAACACATGATATTGAAAAAACAAAAAAATTTATTAAAACTTTTTTATAATTTTTGTCTAATTATTGTTGATTCTCTTTTGGGGCCAGTTGAAATTACATTTATTGGTAATT
This sequence comes from Dehalococcoidales bacterium, assembly GCA_009937255.1. Taxonomy (GTDB): domain Bacteria; phylum Chloroflexota; class Dehalococcoidia; order Lucifugimonadales; family Lucifugimonadaceae; genus TMED-70. The sequence goes on along the minus strand of JAACCT010000057.1, from coordinate 3,462 downwards.
CTAAAATTTCTTCAAGTCTATTCAGAAATTTTTTAGCATTTTCATTGATTTTTTCAAACGAATCTAAATTAAAAGTCGACTCTTCCCATCCTTCGATATTTTCATAGATTGGATGTACTTTATTTAGAATTTTTTCATCAGTAGGAAAATTTGAAAGTTTTTTTCCATTTAATTCATATGAAACACAAATTTTTATTTCGTCCCAATGATCTAGTATGTCTAGTTTGGTTAATATTATAGAGTCAAGTCCGTTGATTTGTGCTGAATACTTAGCAGCAACAGCATCAAACCACCCAATTCTTCTAGGCCTTCCAGTAGTTGCTCCAAATTCACCTGCAATTTTTCTTATATTATCAGCATCTTTTCCAAAAATTTCTGTTGGAAAAGGTCCCTCTCCTACTCTAGTGGTAAAAGCTTTGAAAACTCCATAGACATTTGATATGTCTTTAGATCCTATTCCTAGTCCTGTTAATGATCCTCCTGCAATGGAATTTGATGAAGTTACATAAGGATATGTTCCATGATCAATATCTAATAATGCTCCTTGAGCTCCTTCTAAAATTATATTTTCTTTATTATTTATAGATTTATTAATAATTTCTTCAGTATTACTTATATAAGAACTTAAATTTTTAGCCCAAATATGAATAGTGTTAATTATTTCTTTTTCATTTATTTTTTTTCCATCATAAATTTTCTGTATTATTTCATTTTTTATTTTTAAGTTTTTTAGTGTTTTTTCTATCATTGAATCTGGAGATAACAATTCAACCATTCTAATTCCGCTTCTAGAAATTTTGTCTGAGTAAGCAGGTCCAATCCCTCTACCAGTAGTACCAACCGCATTTTTACCTCTGAACTTTTCTTCTAACTCATCTAAAATTACATGGTATGGCATTATAATATGAGCCTTTTCGCTAATATAAATTGTGCCTGGTAATTTGGATTTATTAATAATTTCTATTTCTTCAATTAGTACATTTGGATCTATCACAGTTCCTGATCCTATAATATTTTTTGTATTTGGCCAGCTAATTCCACATGGCACTAAATGTAATGCGAATTTTCCATGCTCATTTTCAATAGTATGTCCGGCATTATTGCCACCTGAATATCTGGCTATAACACTTGCAGATTCAGCTAAATGATCAATTATTTTTCCTTTACCTTCATCACCCCATTGACCACCTACTATAGTTGTAATTGACATTATTCCTCCAAATTTTTAAAACTAAAAATTTTATGTAGTTTATTAATAATTTTATGAACATTGAGATTATATCAGTCTTTAATATTAATTGAATCTTAAAAAGTTTTAAAATATCTATTGACTTATAATACCTTTAAAAGAGATAATGAATGTCTGACCAAAAAAAACTGTTTTGTCTTTTTTTGGAATAGCACATTTAAAAGTTAATAATTTTTGTTTTATCGAGACCATTGAATTAACGATTTTTAAGGTTCAAATTATTATGGGTTTATGGGGAATGCCTTGGCGTCAAAAGCCGAAGAAGGGCGTAGCAAGTCTGCGATAAGCCTCGGTTTGCTGACTAGCAAGCTTAGCCGGGGATACCCGAATGGGATAACCTGATCATATGATCAGCCATTTTTGGCAGGTAAGCAGGAGAACTGAAACATCTAAGTATCCTGAGGAAAATAAATCAAACGAGATTCCCTGAGTAGCGGCGAGCGAAATGGGATCAGCCTAAACCGTGTGGGATTTATCCTGTGCGGGGTTGTAGGGCACTTTTTATAAAAGTTACAAAATGTCATTTTAGTAGAATAGATTGGAAAATCTAACCATAGAGGGTGAAAGTCCCGTAAACGAAAAAATGACAACTTTTTAAGTGTACCTGAGTACGACGGGACACGTGAAATCTTGTCGGAATCTGGGGGGACCACCCTCCAAGGCTAAATACTTTTGACGACCGATAGTGAACTAGTACCGTGAGGGAAAGGTGAAAAGAACCCCGTGAGGGGAGTGAAATAGAACTGAAACCATAAACCTACAAACCGTTGGAGCTCGTATTTATATGAGTGACAGCGTGCCTATTGAAGAATGAGCCAACGAGTTACTTGATATGGCAAGATTAAATAGTTAAGCTATGAAGTCGAAGCGAAAGCAAGTCTGAATAGGGCGATTTAGTCGTGTCAAGTAGACCCGAAACCGTGTGAGCTACCTATGGCCAGGTTGAAGCGAGAGTAAAATCTCGTGAAGGACCGAACCCGTGTACGCTGCAAAGTGCTGGGATGAGCTGTGGGTAGAGGTAAAATGCCAAACGAACACGGAGATAGCTGGTTCTCCCCGAAATGTATTTAGGTACAGCGTTATGTAAATACTTCATGGAGGTAGAGCACTGGATAGACTAGGGGGCGCAAGCTTACCAAACCTAACCAAACTCCGAATACCATGAAGGGTATCATAGCAGTGAGACCGTGGGGGATAAGCTCCATTGTCGAAAGGGAAACAGCCCAGATCGCAAGTTAAGGTCCCAAAGTATATGCTAAGTGTTAAACGAAGTAGGGTCGCCCAGACAGCCAGGAGGTTGGCTTAGAAGCAGCCATCCTTTAAAGAGTGCGTAATAGCCCACTGGTCAAGGGGCCCCGCACGGAAAATAAACGGGGCTAAAGCATATCACCGAGACTGCGGGATCTAATTTTAATTAGATCGGTAGGGGAGTGTCGTTAAAGCGCTGAAGCTGAGCTGTAAGGCTTGGTGGAGTTTTAACAAGTAAGAATGTTGGCATGAGTAGCAAAAATGCCGGTGAGAATCCGGCAGGCCGTAAGTCTAAGGATTCCTACGCAACGTTGATCGACGTAGGGTTAGTCGGGCCTAAGGCGTATCCGAAAGGAGAAGTCGATGGACAGCTGGTAAATATTCCAGCACCTTTAATAAATTGTTTGACTCGAAGAGGTGACGCAGAAAGATAAACAGAGCATACGTATCGGACATCGTGTGTTTTTACCTGTAGGTGAATAAAAGAGGTTAAAATATCTTTTATGTTTGAACTGAGGGGTGAGAGGACTATGAAGTTAGCTTCGTAGAATTCTGTTGACTCTATACTGCCAAGAAAAGCCTCGTTGATTAGATTTTTTGAAGACCGTACCGCAAACCAACACAGGTAGACAGGGATAAACGTCCCAAGGCCTTCGAGAGAACCATCGTTAAGGAACTCGGCAAATTGACCCCGTAACTTAGGGAGAAGGGGGACCTTTTATGTATATGAGCTTGCCTCAAAAAGCATTAAAGGTAGCATAAAATAGGTTGAAGCGACTGTTTATCAAAAACACAGGTCCATGCCAAAGCGAAAGCTGATGTATATGGGCTGACGCCTGCCCAGTGCCGGTAGGTTAAGGAAGGTGGTGCAAGCTACTGACTGAAGCCCCGGTGAACGGCGGCCGTAACTATAACGGTCCTAAGGTAGCGAAGTCCCTTGTCGGGTAAGTTCCGACCCGCACGAA
>JAACCT010000056.1 GCA_009937255.1 Dehalococcoidales bacterium | reverse complement strand
GGGAGAATGTCATACGTTCCTTTAACTTTTTGAAACTTTGATTTCATTAAATAACATTAATAATTTTTTGAAGTAATAACACCTAAAAACTTGACCTTGTTGTATAGATACCAGTTTTTTGTTCAATCTTTAAATCTCTCAAGATATCAGATTTTAAGTTTAGCCTAAAATATAGTCCTTTAGCATAGCCATTTGGAGTCCAATCAACGAATAATTCCCAGCAATCTATCTCTCTGTATAGTGTTAAATTATGCCTTACAATATTTTTATCAATTAAGTTGAATCTTGCGTTATAATTAAGCTTCCAATTCGATGTTACATTTATACTAGTATTACTATTAAGCCAAAAATTCTCAATCTTATTTTCTGGATTAATTTTATTAAGAGCATAGCTTATTCCTAGTCTACTTTGCCAATTATTTGACGAAAGATCATTTATGAATGTTGCAGTTTCTTTGGAAAAATTATCATTATTTTTTATATCCGATTGTTTTCCTTTTATTGTAAAGTTTGTAGAGAACCTAATTCCTGTTAATCTTGGCAAAGATGTTATTTTATCTAATCGAACATTATTTTTAGAGTCAAATTCATAAAAATCATGGGTAAGGTTTAGATCAATGTTCGTGCCGTTTTTTAAATTGCTTCTAATAGAACTATTTAAGTTTGAGAGTTTAAACTCTTCGTTATTGAGATTGTAGCCAGTATTTAATCTCCATGAAAATAGATTTATTTTTTCTTCTTTGTCACCATCAGAGTATTTTGCCTGGAAAACATTTCCTAGAGAAAAATTGATTTTCTTACTACTGCTCCTAGGAGTAGAGCCTATAACAGAGCCAGAAAAGTAATCATAGTATTCTTCATTAAATTCTTGAAAATAATTACTATTGTTTAAATAATTCGGTGAATAGCTAAATCCAATAGAAGGCGTTATAACATGTCTGATAGAGCTTAGATCCCCAACTTTGAAAGGAAGAACACCATAAATCTTTGTAGTTATTGATAATGATAAGTTGGAAGTTGTTCTATTTTTAAATTTATCTATTTCATCAAACTCAATTTCATTTTCAGTATTTAGAATTGCTTTTCTAAAACTATTTACAAAATCAGAATTGACATTAATATTAGGATTAATTGCTATATAATTAAATAAAGTAAATGGTGCACTAATACTAAAATTATTTTTTAACATAACATCTGTTGTGTTTGAAGTTAAAATCTCACCATTTGCATTCTGCCTCCAACGATAACTAGTATTTTCATCTTCAAAAATCTCTTCTGCTTTATAATAGTTTTTTGAATTATTTAACATTCTTGAGCTATAGTTCCATTGAATATTACTTAAAAATGGATTACTATTATTTTTAAATAAGCTTCTTCTACCCAACCTAAAATTAACTGAAGGAAGGGTACTGCTATTTTCTGTAATAGTAGAGTTAAGACTAGTCGGATTTTGGTAAAAAATAGAATTAGCATTAACCTTATTTCTTGACATCAAATCTTGTTTATTTGAAACATTAACACTTAATGATAAATTTTTATTTTTCCATCTTTTTGAATATGTTGCATTGGAAATAGCTTGTTGATTTAATCTTTTTAAGGGATCAATACTTGTTTCACGATTATATTCACCATTACTATAATAGCTTACATTAGATCTGAATGATTGATCCTTTCTCAAAATTTGATTGTGATTCCAATTCAAGGAAAAGTCAGTTTTATTATTTTCGTTTAATTTGGCTATGTCTTGCTCATTTGAACTAAGATGTTTTCTAACTTCAAAATTAAAACTACCACTAAATTTATATCTATTTTTATATTGATTTTTTGACTTAAGAATTAATCCTTGCCGATCGGCAAAAATCAAAGAATTTTCGGATCCAAAATAATCATTAGGAGCAAAATAATATCCTAAACCATCTAAGTAATTTCCTCGGTTTTCAGAAGACCCAAATGATGGCATAATCCATCCAGAACGCCTTTCTTTATTAGTGTGAGGGAAAATGGCCATTGGAATTCCAAAAATAGGTATACCACCAACAACAATATTCAGTGGTTTGGCTATCACTTTATCACCATATATAATTTTTACTTGTTTGCTTCCAAGATAAAATTTGGAAGGATCGCATGATGTAAAAATACAATCCTCTATATAGAAAGTACTATCTGTAACTGTAGTTATTTGCTTGCCCATGTACACATTATTTTGCACCCTGGTTGAGCCTGCAACAACCTTACCTTT